>JAUXGY010000033.1 GCA_030621805.1 Kiritimatiellales bacterium
CTATAAATTCTGTAATCCCTCTCGCCAGTGAAGCGACCGATAATGGCTGAAGGCTATGGTTCAAAAAAACAACCGTCGTTGGGCATCATAAAAATCTACGAAGAAGCTATTTTTCTTCCTTTGACACATCCGTCTTCATTGCTTCAGCGGTATCCATCGCACGTTTGCACTTGCGAATTTGCTCATTGTAGCTATCGACAGCATCCTTTGTGATGCCGCTCCCGGAGCGTGCTGCGAGGCTTGCCATGTGCATGATGGCGCGGTAGGCCTTTTCGTAGTCGCCCGAGATATAATAGGCTTCGGAAAGTGTGCTCCAGACATGATGGTCGTTGGGGGCAAGAGTCAACGCCTCGTGAGCGACCTTCACGGCTTTTTTACCATCTCGAATGGCGGGGTCGTCGGCGGTTGCATAGAGCCAAGCCAAGTTGTTCAAAAGTTTAAAATCTTCCGGGAATTCCACCGTAAGAGTTAAAAGAAGATCTTCGGCTTTGGTGTATTGTTTTGCACTTATATAAAGGTGGGCGACGATATAGAGCGATTGACGGTGATTAGGGTCGATCTGCAAGATCCGCTCATATGCATCGACGGCCGCTTCGAAATTTTCTTCTTTCGTGTAGGCCTGAGCCACTTCCAAAAGGAACTCTACCCGTTCATTATCGGTGCGATCTCCTGAGAGTTTAAGGCTGGATGTCGGGGAGTTTGTACTTATAGGAAGATTTTCTTGCGCAAGAACGGAAGATAGAGGTAACAAGCTGCACATAAAAAGTTTGCAGACATTATTCATAAGGTTAAATCCTTTTCTAGTTTTCGATTGTGACGTGGACTACGGCGGGGTTTGTTTTTACAATCTTTAGTCCTGACGGAAGATTGACGATTACAGGAAGGTCGTAGCCCGTCTTTTCAGTCAGCTCTGTGCAATTAACATAGGCAAAGACATCGGATTTTCGGAGTTGTTCAATTCGTTGCATCTGGCCCTTCACCGTAATTGTCACACTCTGTGGTTGAGCCATTATATTTCGGTTTTTTCCGGGAGCACATAAAATCTGAACTGGGATCTGGTCGAACTCTTGCGTGCTACTGCGCTGTACGAGGGAAAAATCGACAGAAACCCAGTCGGGATCGACCCGGATACGGCCTTCTTGGGGCAGGGCAATCGGGAAGCTTTCTTTGAAGGAGATCTGTCGATCTTTTAACTCGATCGACTCGGTGTGAATGTATTGCATGCGATCAAGTACTTGCCGTGCGCCCGAAACTCGAATAGCGGCGGGGGAGTAAATAATCCGGTCAACTTCAAGACCCTCGGGCAGTGATCCGGAAAGGGCGGCTTTTACCGGAAGCATCCGTTCGGTTTCTTGGTCGAGCTTGAGTACAATTTCAGACGGGCTGAAGCGGACCACTTTGGCACTCGTAGGGTTCTTGAGATATTTTTCGGACAGCTTGATGTGGATATCCTCGCCTTGTCTAGGTTCGGCAACGGGAATGACAATGCGCAGCTGGGTATTGTTAAGATAGCGAATATCCTCGCGCGACCCCCGAAACTCGATATTGGCCCGGTGTACCGATTTCTCCCATACCGCCCAGCCTTCTGGAACGTCTACATCCACAGAAACATTGGAAATGGAGTCCTCGAAACCCAAGTTTCTATGGATACTTTGCCAAGAGAGAAAGGCAAGGCCCAAGCACAGCAGGAGGAGCCATTTTTCCTGCCGCAAATTTTTCCAATATGTGGAAAACCTATTCTTCATCTTGCACCTCAATAAAGGGAATCAACACGGAGTCCGAGTGATCGGCTTCCCCGGTTTGGAGCTTTTCTCGGAAGCGTGCGAGCCCGGTGTGTTCGCGCCGTAACATAGATGACAGAACCCGATGTAGCCGTGCCTCGTCCAGACCCCGTCGTAAGCGACCGTTGTATGCAACAGAAACGCTACCCGTTTCCTCAGAGACCACAATCACGATCGCATCGGTCTCTTCGGTAATGCCGATGGCCGCCCGATGTCGGGTTCCCAATGTTTTGCTTAACTCTTCTTTCTGGGAGAGGGGAAACAGGCACCCCGCCGCGCAGATGCGTTTACCGGAAATAATCACGCCGCCGTCGTGGAGCGGTGTGTGTGGAAAAAAGAGGGTGGCCAGCAGTTCTGCACTCACCTCGCTGTTTAGTTTTGTGCCCGTATCCTGCAAGGTGCGCGTACCAATATCGCGCTCAATGGCGATCAGTGCACCAATCTTGCGCTTCGAAAGAACCTGAACCGCCTGCGTGATGGGCTCAACCAGACTCACACGCGATGCAACCCCATTGGGCCGCCACATGCGCTGCCGTCCAAGCTTGGCTAGGACACGTCGAATCTCGGGCTGGAAGATGACAACGAAAGCCAATGAAATATATAGCATCAGCTTTGACAGCAACCAGTTAAGAATATCAAGATGACTAACAACCGTAAGGGCATAGAGCACGCCATAGACAATGAGCAAGCCCGACAAAATGGCCGCGCCGCGCGTGCCCTTGAACAGCCGGAAGACATAATAAAACATTGCGGCAAGGACGAATATTTCGACCCAGCCGCCCAAACTTGGGAGATCAAAAAGTTCTTTTAACTGCATGAATGTTCACCGGCGAGGAGTGTATCCACAAGCCTGCAAGCATCGCAAGTATCGATTACATCATGCACCCGTAAAATATGCACACCCTGCATCGCCGCCCAAGCCGCCACCCCAAGGCTTCCTGCCCCGCGTTCCGCCGGATTGTCGCGGCCGAGAATCTGGCCGATAAAGTTTTTACGTGATGCCCCGACCAGAACCGGACTGCCATACGTTGCGAGCTCCGGCAACCCTCGCAGTAATTCGAGATTGTGCTCAACGGTTTTGCCAAAGCCGATCCCCGGATCGACCACAATTCGGTCGCGCGCCACGCCGTGTGCCACCGCAAACTCGACCCGGGTCTTCAGATAGTTTCCGACCTCCGGCACCACATTTCCATAGTTTGGATAATCCTGCATGGTCTGCGAAGAGCCTTTTTTATGCATCAGTATCACGCCTGCCTGAGTTTGCTCCGCGACGCCGACCATTCCTTCATCGGCCGCGAACGCCGAAACATCGTTGATAATATCGGCTCCCGCCTCCAGGGCCCGCAAGGCCACCTCGGCCTTCATGGTGTCGATGGAGATGAGCACAGGGGTCTGTGCGCGGATTTTTTCAATCACCGAAACCGTGCGTCCGATCTCTTCTGCGGCGGAAATAGGCATTGCGCCGGGTCGGGTTGATTCCCCGCCAATATCAATAATATCCGCCCCTTGCGCCACCATCTCCAGCGCCCGGTCCACCGCCGCAGATGGATCGGAAAAATTGCCCCCGTCCGAAAAAGAATCCGGCGTGACATTCAAAATACCCATCACCCGCGTGCGTTCGCCGAGCCTCAGGAGACGATCTCGACATATCCAAGTATGGGTTTTACGACGATTCATTTGCGGCTTATAGCATGGTTTGAAGATCGATCCAAGATGCAGTTGAGGCCTCAAAATTTAGAAATGGCGACCCAAACTCCAGATTTTACACCTATGTTTTGATATAGTATCCTATATCAAATAGGCATAAATTAGGCAATTTGGCGGGAATATATATAGAATACTATATCAAAATACAGGTGTGTGAAAGTTGCCAGAATCAGGTAATCAGGCCGATCAATACCTTTGAGATCACGATCATCACAATGAGAGCCACGGGATAGGCGGAGACATAGCTGACGATTGGAACTGTGGAATCCGTTTTGGCCGTGATGGCTCCGAGAGCCGGCGTTGAAGTCATTCCGCCGCAGATGCCGCCGAGAGCCTGAAGGGCATTCATTTTGAAGAACTTGGTTGCGATGGGCCACGCCACAATCAGGGGCAGGGCGGAAACGCAAATGCCCATACCAAAGAGGGCGAAGCCGTGTTCCTGGAGGGTGGCCACCAGCGATCCGCCACCGCGAACGCCGGCATTGGCAAGGAAAAAGACCAGTCCGAGTTCTTGCAGAAGCAGCCGGGTGGGGCGGGGGATGAAGCCCACAATCCGACCGACCTTTCCAAAGTGACCGAGCAACAGGGCAACGAGAAGCGGGCCTCCGGCCAGCCCGAGTGTGACGGGCTCTGCGCCGGGCAGCCCAAGGGGAATGATCCCGACGATGATGCCGAGCGTGAGACCGGCGGAGAGAGAAAGCAGGTCGGTGGTATCAATCACGCTACTGCGGTGGCCGACGGCGGTGGAGAATTTCTTGAGGTCGTCCATCCGTCCGACGCAGGTAAATTTATCGTGCCGCTCGATGATGGTTTCGGCATTGGGGACAAAAGTGAGGCCGAGGCGGTTGATCCGCGTGACGACGACGCCAAAGTTTCTCAGTGGAGCCTTGTCCCCAATTTTCTGGCCAACAAATCCGGAGGAGGTCACCATTAAATCCTGCCGCTCATTTTCAATGTCCCGCAAAACATTGCGATCGCTTCGCGTTCCGATGAAGTCGACGGCAATCGTCATTTCAGAGTGGCGTCCGACGAGCAGCAGGATTTGTCCTTCTTCAAAGGTGTCGTCGTATTTAAGGGGGACGAGACGGTCGTCCACAAAAATACGGCAGATCTGGCAGGCATTAAAGTTGGTGACGCCCGATTCGGATATTTTTTTTCCGTAGAGGTTGGGATTTGTGACTTCGACGAGCACATTTTCCACCCGGTTGTCAGTGTCGGTAACAGTTTTGGCGCTAATGGCATCGAGGTCCAGCCGCAAGATACGGGGGAGTACCTGCACAAACAGAACGACCCCGATCACGCCGAAGGGATAGGCAATACCGTAGCCAATACTGACGGCCTCCGATCCTCCTTGAGCAATCAGACCCTCCGTGGCCGCGGCGAGTGCCGGCGTGCTGGTCAGCGCTCCGGCAAAAATTCCGGCGGCCAGTCCGGGCGAAAGTCCCAGTAACGAGGCGCATCCCCATGTAATCAATCCGCCGAGACCGACAATTAATACGGCAAGTTTGGCCAGGTTGGCCCCTTCGCGAGCGAAGGAGGCAAAGAAGCGGTCTCCCGCACCGATGCCGACACAATAGACGAACAGCACCAGCCCGAGCGTGCCGACGCCTGCCGGAATTTGATAACCCAGATGTCCCGCTAGCAACGCGGTGAACAACACGCCGGAGCTACCGAAGTTGATCCCTTTCACTTTAATGCTTCCGAGCAAGAGCCCGGTTGCGATTACGGCAAAGAGTGCGATCAGCGGTTGGTCGAGCAATAGATTGTGAAGTGCTTCCATGAAAATGCCTTGTGTGTATTTCTGGATTCATTTGAAAAAACAGCGGCAGGATGGATTTTCCAGAGGGTACTGGCGAGTTTTTTCTTCTAAACACAGGCTCTCCGAATATTTTTATGGTAAGGTTCTTGATTTCAGGATTCTCTGTCCCATACACCGAAAATAAGGGCAGCAACGAATGAATGAAAAGCAACTAATCTATTCGCCCGAAACATTCGTTGCCACTTATCCCTTCTATTGCCACAGACATTGATATGCTGGAACGGAGGATTCATTTCATGGAGAATAGTATCCCTGAGTTCCACCACTAAACTCTACGAAGAACCCTATTGTTCTGCTCTTTCCTTTAATCACCACTGGCACCATGTGTTTGTCTTGCGTTTCTTCTCCCACAACCCGGCAAGCTCATTCTGGGTGCCATGCCAGCGTGGGGGAGAGACTATTGCTTTCTTGATGAGCAGATTATTCTCAAACGTAAGCCAGAGTGGACCCCCTCCGGTTCTGTAGCAAATGGAATCTGTGTCCTCCGTTTGGAAATCAGGTTGACCGAGAACGGTGATGATATCTTGTAGGGATACCCCGTAGGAAACCCGGGAATCGGCCAAGATGACTTTGCCTGCCTGCCGGGATTCCTCAAAAGAGCCATAACGAAGCGTTTCGACTTGGCTCTGTAAACCAGTGTGTGTTGCACAACCCGCAATCAGGCAGGCTGTGACCAACAGAATGTACAATTTTATCATCATCTTATTCATTGAACAGAACGGTTGAGATGAGGCCGAGTGCAAATAAACTTTGCCTGGCTCGACGGGCGTTGTCGCGATAGCCTCAATTGACTTGGGAACGCCTGTCATGGGCGCAAAATAATGGGGTTGGAATCCCCTGCGCGTAGCCCAGCATACGTTTAATCTCTTTCATGAGATGGAACGTTAGCTAAAGCGCTAGACGAAATCAACTGCGATTCCGCGAGGAGTGGTGGAGAGGTGCCAGAGCGCAGCTGTTCAGAGAACAGCAATGGTCGAAAGGGAATGGTCAATCGCATATAAGGCTGAGGAGGCGGATGAGGTTGCCCAGCAAGCCAAAGTCCAGGGCTGTGCCTCTATGGTAAATGCGGCGGTTGTGCAATCGGAGCAGAACCGTTTCTTCGTCACTATTTGCTTCGCAAATTATCTACGTTTCGCTTCGGGCGTTCTTCTCCGGGGAGACCTGTCGCACATGCGTTCCGGCAACAGAGAACACCCATCCCTCAATTATAAAATCCACCACCCAACAGGTCTGGGTGTTGTCTACTCCATCGAGCTTGTTAGGTCGGAGTGACGGGGTTCCTCCAACATTGACCGAACCAAAAGACCTCCCCGCTCGGCAAACCCGCACCGAAAAAAGGTGGAATTTCTAGGTTCCCTTTGTGTTGTCAGGGTCACAATTCTTGGATTTATCCGTTGCGGCGGGCGGTTTTTGAGAAGGTTTCGGGCGGGATGCCGTAGACGCGCTTGAAGACGCGGGAGAAGTGGTAGGGGTCGGGATAGCCGACGTCTTCGCCAACTTGCTTGATGAGCAACTCTCCGTTGACGAGCAGGTCGGCGGCGCGACCCATTTTCAGGCGGGTGAGCAGCTGGAGCGGGCTCTCCTCGGCGAAGCGCTTGAATAGGCGCGCGAGATAGGCTGGGTCCAGAAAACACTTTTCGGCTACTTCGGAAACCGTGTTGGTTTCCATGTAGTGCCGTTCGATGTGCTGTCGGCAGCGCAGATAGGTTTGCCATGCTGGCGAAAGGGCGGTTGCGGGCGCCATGGCGGAATCGTCGGCGTAGAAGATTAACTGGCGCAATAGCAGGGCGCACAACGCGTCGCGGTTGCGGCTTTCGGTATTCCCGGTGGTGATTAGGTTTTCAAAAATGCTGCGGATACGGAATGGGCGCGAAACAAAAAACAGCTCGTCCTTGCGAAACTCGGTGCGCTTCAACAGCGCCACCAGCGCGCTGCCGGTAAAGTCGACAAAGTGTTTTAGCATGGGTTGCTCGGGGTCGGTTTCGATGGTGTGAGGGGCGCTGGGGCCGTAGCAGTAGATCGCGCCCGGACGGAGGGGATAGGTTTTTCCGTTCATCGTCAGTGTGCCGCGTCCGGACGAGATAAACTCGATGCAATGAAACTTAAACCCGTTCCGATCAATGCGGTATTCGGGAGCGCATTGCTCGCGGCCGCCACAAACGACGACCTCTTCCTGCGCTTTATTTGGGGTCAAATTTAGATAGTAGTATTCGCCCGAAGAAACCTGCTTGGATATGAAAGATGCTCTGTTTTCGGTCATATATTCTATTCATTCTAAGATTGGAACCAGAGAATGCCTTTCGGATTAGATTATGTAAAATCAAAAATATCCATCAAGTAGTCAAGTTGATACATGGTCGTATCGAATGCGAAGCGCTAGTTTGTGCAGGAAATCTGATTTCTAAAATCCAAGGAGAGCATGTCATGACCAATGAGATAAAGAGAGCCTTCGCGATGGCGGAGGATGGAATCGACCCGAATATTGTGCCCAAGAAAACGCTAAATAATGGCGAGAAAATGCCGGTACTTGGCCTAGGAACTTTTGGCTCCGACTCGGTCTCGGCGGCGGAGGTGTCGGATGCGGTGGTTGGGGCGGCTGGGTTTGGCCAGCGGTTGTTTGACTGTGCGTCGGTCTATGGAAACGAACGGGAAGTGGGCGAAGCACTCAAGATTGTGATGAAGGGCGGTGTGCCGCGCGAGGAACTTTTTATCGTCTCTAAGGTTTGGAACGACATGCACGGAGACGGCGATGTGATTAAATCCTGCAAGCAGTCGCTCTCCGATCTGGGACTCGACTATCTCGATCTCTATCTGATCCATTGGCCATTCCCGAACGCCCATCCGCCGGGTTGCACGGTGGATTCGCTTGCTCCCAATGCAAAGCCCTATATCCACGAGGCCTATATGAAAAGCTGGGCGCAGATGGAGCAGCTGGTGGAAGCGGGGCTGGTGAAAAGTATCGGTACCTCGAACATGACGATTCCTAAGCTCGAACTCATGTTGCCAGACTGTAAGATCAAGCCTGCTGTCAACGAGATGGAGTGCCATCCGCACCTCCAGCAAGCGGAGCTGTTTGACTATCTGATTGCTCACGACGTCCAGCCGATTGGCTTCTGCCCGCTGGGTTCGCCGGGGCGCCCGGAGCGGGATTGCACGCCGGAAGACACCGTCGATATGGCCGACCCTGTGATCGTTAAAATTGCAGCGACCCATGGGGTTCATCCCGCAACGGTCTGCCTCAAATGGGCGGTCCAGCGCGGACTCGTCACGATTCCATTTTCATCCAATCCCCGGAACTACACGGCCAACCTGTTGAGCACCGTAACGGCACCTCTGTCGGATATAGAGATGGCCGAAATTGGGACCCTCGATAAGGGGTGTCGGTTGGTTAAAGGGCAGGTTTTTCGCTGGAAAGCGGATCAGAGCTGGGAAGTGCTCTGGGACTTGGACGGAACAATTGCACAATAAAACCTAGATTTAAGGAGAACCAAAAATGACTGATATTCCAAAAATAATGAAGGGTGCCTGTTTGCCGGGCAACGGCACGGTTGAGTTCAACGAGTACGAAATCCCGGAGCTCGGCCATGGCGAGGTGTTGATTAAAACCAAATCGTCCACCATCTGCGGCTCCGATATCCGTTGCATCTACCACGAGCATCTGGGCAAGGGGCCGGAAGGCTACCAGTCTGGCATGGTGGCCGGGCATGAGCCTTGTGGGCAAATTGTCGCAACGGGACCCGGCATGCGGCGGTTTAAGGAGGGCGACCGCGTGGTGCTCTACCATATTTCCGGGTGCGGGTTGTGCAACGATTGCCGTCGGGGTTATATGATTTCCTGCACGAGCGATGAATTCCGCAAGGCCTACGGCTGGCAGCGCAACGGTGGCATGGCTCCCTATATGGTGGCCGAGGAAAAAGACTGTGTGCTCCTGCCGGACGAGCTTTCCTATTCCGACGGCGCGCAGGTGGCCTGCGGTTTCGGTACGGTCTACGAAGGGCTCGAAAAAATCGGGATTAGCGGAAACGATGCGGTGCTCATCACCGGTCTCGGCCCCGTCGGTCTCGCGGCGGCAATGCTCTGCAAGGCGATGGGTGCGTCGAAGGTGATCGGCATCGAGGCCATCGATGAGCGCATCGAAATTTCAAAGAATCTGGAGCTGCGAAAAGGTAGCGGCATTAAGTTGTTCGATGCCGTTCTTAAGGCGGGACCGGACAATGTGGCGGAGGTCCGGGCGCTGACCGGCGGCATGGGCTGCGAAAAAGTAGTTGAGTGCTCGGCCAACGCCAATGCTCGGCTGACGGCTGTGCAGGCGGCGCGTAAGTGGGGCAAGATTGTTCTCATTGGCGAAGGCGGCCTGATGAGCCCCGACTTTGCCCCGAGTCCCGACATGATCCACGACCAGAAAACCCTGTTCGGCTCATGGGTCACCAACCTTTGGCGGATGGAAGAACTCGTCGAGCGGATTGTGCGCTGGAACATTCGCCCTGCCGACCTTATTACCCATCGCTTTGCCTTAGACAAGGCCCCGGAAGCTTATGCCCTGATGGCCAGCGGAAAGTGCGGGAAAGTCGCCGTTTGTTTCGATGAAGAACTCCATAATTAAACTGGGGTAGAAATATTAAAATACGACGCTTAAATTTAATCCCCATCCTTGCGCTTATTGCAGGACTCTCTTGCAATGCGCTCGGCTCAGCTGAACCGAAAGCGGATCTGCTCGAAGGGTTTTCCGAGCGGCTCTCTTTTGTGAGTTATGCGATTAATGATCCCGACTATCACATATGGGGAACCTCTCCCATCATGAGCGATGATGGCAAGGTGCATCTGTTTTCAGCCCGGTGGTCCACTAACCACAATCACTTTGCATGGAAGACGCACTGCGAAATTGCGCATTATGTGGGTGAGGGTCCCGAAGGACCTTTTGCATTCTCTGATGTGGTGGTCATGGGTTCCGGCGTTGCCGGCGATTGGGATCAGCGATCACCTTCTAATCCCAATATTAAACAAATCGATGACAAGTATGTTCTTACCTACATCGCCAACAGTGGGAATCCTTTTCCTGCGAGTCAGCGAATCGGCATGCTCATCGCCGATTCGCTTAACGGCCCGTGGCGCAAGGCCGGCGAGTCTGGAATGATTTTGGCCCCTTCAGAGGATACAGGAAACTGGACCTATCAGTCTGATTGTGGAGTCAAT
>JAUXGY010000153.1 GCA_030621805.1 Kiritimatiellales bacterium
ATGGCGGGGTACGATCTCGACCGCATGCGGGCCATCATCGATGGCCGCGTGCAGATTGCGGGTTGCACGACAACCTTTGAGGTGGCAGGCATTGGGGATATGAACACCCATATCTTCAGCGGTCCCGGCACGCGCGACGTTACTGAAATCGGCCTGCATCCATTCATGCTCGCCTATGCCAACGAAGGCTTCCGCGACTACACCTTGCTTCCTGTCTTTCCGCTGCGCCTCTTCCGACACAAGAGCATCTTTATCCGCGCCGGTAGCGGAATCAAAAGGATTGAGGATCTGAAGGGGCGGAAGGTTGCAACACCGGGCTACTCGTCCACCTCGCTCACCTGGATCCGCGGCATTGTTGAACACGAACATGGCGTCAGCCCCAAGGAGATCCAATGGGTGATTTCCAAGAAGGATTCCGGGGCCGAGGCTGCCGGGAAAATCTCGAAGCAGGAACAGGTTTTGCCGAATGGTATTCCCTTCAGCTATGGCCCCGAAGGAATGGATGAGTCGGATCTGCTGGTCAATGGCGAGGTAGACACCCTGTTCCATGCCGCGGAGCCGAAAGCCTATGTCCAAGGCGATCCGCGCATTCAGCGGCTCTTTCCCGACTACCGCACCGTCGAAAAGGCCTACTTTAAAAAAACCGGCATTTTCCCCATTATGCACGCCGTAGCTTTGCGTAAGGAGACGGTTAGTCAAAATCCCTGGCTGCCCAAAGCGGTGTTCAAGGCTTACTCGCAATCCAAAGCGGCCTCCTTCGATTACATGAAAAAATATGGATGGGTGAAGGAGTCGCTCCCATGGTTCGGGCAGGAGTTTGAGGAAACCAAAGCGGCGATGGGCGAGAACTATTGGCCCTACGGCATTGAGCCCAACCGCAAGGCACTCGAAACCCTGTTCCAGTATTCACATGAGCAGGGCTTGGCCTCGAAACAACTGACCATCGAAGAGCTCTTCGAGCCTTCGATGTTGGAACGGGTTGAATAAGAAATAATCTACAGAAATAGGGTAGGAAACAGTATTGGCAACGAATGAATGTAAAGCAACGAATGGGGGGCAGAGAGATTATATTAGTTGCTTTACATTCATTCGTTGCTAGTGGGTTGCTGTTGGGTCGTTTCTCTTTATATTAACCTCTTGTTAAAATTCCTAAACCCCATAAACTAATCCCATGCGAAATCCCACAATCCTATTGCGAGCCATCGGCCTGATCCTGCTTTTCCAAACCTTGGAAGTATCGGCGCAATATAAGATTCGCGAGGGAGATGAGGCGGGCGAGTTAAAGAGCCATACGATCATTGTTCCCTATGCCTTTTCGACGGAAACCCTCGGGTTTGGTGTGGGTCTTGGTGGATCCTACGGGCCGAAGGGGCAGAGCTATTATTATGGAACGGTCTATGGCACCGACAATGGCTCCGCCTTTGCGATGCTGGGGGGAAACAACCTGCGGCTTCCAGGAAGTGATCGGCTCCATATTCGCCCTACACTCATGCTTGGGCATTATACCCACATGCGTATCTTTGTTGGGAATAACAACCCAGACGATCCCACTGAACGTGCCGGTTCCAATGCATCGAGTCCCGATAATTATCTGGAGGAAAATGCTCGCGATGTGATTTTGGACCTGGAGTTTCGCTACACCCTTCCGTGGGGGCACTATCGCGACACTGCCGTCCATACCTATATCACCCAAAACGGGATACTGAAGGAAAGTCCCAGCGGTGCGGAATCAATGAATCCGCTCAAAAGTGGACAGTCGACTCTTCTGTTCCGCCCCTATTACCGCAGGCAGTTCACCGAGGTCGAAGGCAAGGAAACCCTCTATTTCCACTTTGGCTACAAACACGATAACCGCGACTTTATCCCGAACCCGCACCGGGGTTATCTCATTAAAACCGGCATCTCCCACGATCCCGATTGGTTGGCCGAAACCCATAAGTGGACGACTCTGGACGGAGAGATTAGCGGATATATTCCACTATGGGATGCGGACTGGAGTCGGCAACAGACATTGGCTCTTTCGGCGTGGGCCGCCTATTCCCCAACGCACGATTCGAGTTCCACTGCTGCTGATAACGGGGCTGCTCCCTACTTCACGGGTCCTACGCTCGGCGGTTTCTGGCGGTTGCGCGGGTATCCCTCCTACCGCTTTCACGATAAGGCTGCCATCTACTACGCCGCCGAATATAGGGTCATGCCCGAATGGCAGCCCTTTGGGAAAATCGGACTGCTCGACCCGTTGAAAATCCGCTGGTGGCAGATTGTGGGCTTGGTGGAGGCTGGTCGAGTTGCGCCCTCATGGGATGTGAGCACGTTGCACAGCGACATGAAATACGATGTTGGAATTGGCCTGCGCGGCATGTTCCATGCGAGTGTTGGGCGGATTGATTTCGTCGTTTCCGATGAAGGCTTTGCCTTCTCCGCCATGCTCGGGCAGACGTTTTAGGAAAATCATTTCATTCATTTAACTGTAGCGGCGTTTCTTAGAAACGCTCCCATGCGTTGAGTCTCTCCTCCGAAAACGGTTCTAAGAACCGTCGCTACATCCTTCAATTATTGGAAAAGGCTTGCGGGTATTGACAGGCTAACGCTATTATTTTCTCGTTTATCGCGCGGTGTATATTGGAGATATTGATTATGAAACGCTGGATTTTTCTCGCAGTATGGTTGGGCTTGCCGCTTTTCGGCGTACAGGTGCAAGCACAAGAGGCCACGAACGAAACGGCCGTGGTTTTATTTCACGGAAAAGAATTATTTACGGTTTCGAGAATCTCCTCCGTTTCAGCGGAAGCGCGGGCGGAAACACTGCAGCGGCGTTTTAAACGGCAGGCAAAATCCCCGTTGGTCAATACGAAAAACTTTTCCGTGCACCATGATGATGAATTAGAGGTGAGTGTGCTTATGTCGGGTACGGAAATCCTCTGCGCAGTCTGGGAAGCGGATGCAAAACACCATAATGTTCCGAGGGAGAAGCTCGCCGAACATTGGCGCGATGAAGTCAAAAAAGGGATTGAGCAACATCGCAAGGATTATACCTCAGACGCCCTCGTGAAGGATTCTGCTTTTGCCGTGATGGCCACTCTGGTTTTTCTGGTGATCTGGTTCGTGCTTCGCCTGCTGTGTCGGAAGGAAAAAAAGGTGGTTGAGAAAAAGTTTGCTGGGCAGAAAATGTTCAAGTTTCTCGATGGCGACAGCGTGGTGACGATCAACGGAAACCTGATCAAATTCATCCGCGCGGTGGTGATGATCTGGGTCTTCGTGATCTACCTCAATTTGGTGCTTAGCTTTTTCCCGTGGACATTCAACCTTTCGGCCAAGCTGTTTGAAATGGTCAGCACACCCATCATTAACTTTGGTCATGATTTTGTTACAAACCTACCCAACCTGTTTGCCTTATGTGTCATTGGAGGAATCGTCTGGATTGTCCTGCGCAGCCTGAAGCACATCTTTGAACAGCTTAGCGAGGGCAGAATCCGGATCAACGGATTTTACAGGGACTGGGCGGATCCAACCTACCGATTGGTTCGTATTGTGATCATTGTTTTTGCGGCCGTGGTGGCTTTTCCCTTTATTCCGGGTTCCAGTTCGCCCGCCTTTAAAGGGATCTCTATTTTCATGGGCGTGTTGCTGTCGCTGGGTTCCACCTCGGCGGTGGGAAATATTGTGGCGGGGCTTGTACTCACCTACATGCGCCCGTTTGTGTCGAACGACTTTGTCGAGATCAGTGGATTGCGGGGAACGGTGGTATCGCGCGGTACGTTTTCCACCCGCCTAAAAACGCCGACGAACGAAATTATTTCCATTCCGAATGCCTCCGTTTCGACGAACCATATTATTAACTTTAGCCGGATGGCCGAGAAAGGCGGCGTAAATGTCGGGGCAACGGTTACCATCGGCTATGACGAGCCTTGGCGCAAAATCCATGAACTGTTGATTGCTTCAGCGGCGGGGGTTCCAGACGTGCTTGAAAACCCGCCGCCGAAGGTACTTCAACTGTCACTGGACGACTTTTATGTGAAGTACAAGCTGATCGTGACCACGAGACATCCGGAACGCCGCTTCCCGATGCGGTCGAACCTATATCAGAACATCCAGGACAACTTTGCCGCCGCCGGAGTCGAGATCATGTCGCCGCACTATCAGCACAACCGTAGCGGCAATGAAAGCACGGTTCCGGGAGTCGGAGAGCAAAGCGTAAACGGGGACGATTAAGGCTCTATGAACCCTATCCATCTTTGGTTTCCCGCCCTGTTTAGCGGCTTGCTGTTGTTCGCCACTGGAACCCGTGGCCAGTCGCTGGAACCCCGTCTCTATTCAAACGCGCCGGTGGGGCTCAACTTTCTGCTCGGCGGTTATGTGTTCTCGGAAGGGAACGCCATCACGGATCCGTCGGTGCAGGTGGAAGATGGACAACTTGAAGTACATTCGCCGTTTGCGGCCTATGCCCGTTCGTTCGGTCTGTGGGGCAGGTCGGCCAAGTTTGATGTCGTGGTGCCGTATTCCTTTTTGTCGGGAGCCGCCACGGTGGGCGGGACTCCTGCATCGAGAAAAGTGGACGGTTTTGCTGATCCAAGTTTCAGGCTCTCGATGAATCTTATCGGGGCACCGGCGCTGTCGTTGGCGGAATTCAAGGACTACCGGCAAAACTTTGTATTGGGCGGAAGTCTTCAGGTATTGGCTCCCTTCGGGCAGTATGACTCCAGTAGGCTTGTGAATATTGGCACGCACCGCTGGACGGTGAAGCCGGAGTTGGGCATTTCAAAAACCTTTGGGCCGATTGCTCTGGAGCTGGCTGGGGCCATTGCTTTCTATACCGATAACGACGACTTTCAAGGGAAGACGAAGGAGCAGGAGCCAATCTATTCGGTGCAGGGACATTTGGTGTATGCCTTTAAGAACAAGATCTGGTTTTCTATCGATTCCACGTATTATGCAGGTGGGCAGTCCACGGTTGGCGGTGTTGAAAATTCTGACTTCCAGAGTAATTCTCGGCTCGGTGCCACCTTGGCTCTGCCTGTAAATAAAAAAAATTCCGTGAAACTTTATTTTAGCTCCGGGGTCTCCACCCGAACCGGAAGCGATTTCGACACCTATGGCCTTGCCTGGCAATACCGTTGGGGCGGGGGACTTTAACTAGGACGCTTCAACAATGAATAAACGACTCATTTCTCTATTGGCTATTGTTGGACTACATTTTGTTATTCCTGTTTTTGGAAATGAAAAAGGAACCACCGATGCTCCGGAACCGACCTCGGTTCTTATTAAAAATGCGATTTTGGTGGACTCCGATGGAGGGGGCGACGATCAGGTAGTCAGTCTACTCATCAAAAACG
>JAUXGY010000424.1 GCA_030621805.1 Kiritimatiellales bacterium
CTGCACGATGAGCGCGTGATTGTCTCCGACATTCCCGGCACCACGCGTGATAGCATCGAGATCCCCTTCACCATCGGAAAAGGCGAAACCGCCCGACACTACCAGCTCATCGACACCGCCGGCGTACAGAAGGACACCCGCTCCAAAAGCGCGGTCGACTGGTTCAGCAACCTGCGCACCGACAAAAGCATTGAACGCTCCGACGTCGTCATCATGATGCTCGACGCCGAGACCGGCCCGACCTCCCGCGACAAGAAGGTGGCCGCCAAAATTATCGATGCCCAAAAAGGCGTGCTCCTGCTCGTCAACAAATGGGATCTTGCCGAAGACGCCGACCAGGAGATCACACAAACTCAATACCTCCCCGCCCTGCGCGAAACCTTGCCTTTCATGGGATTCGCCCCGATCGTCTTTGTCTCCGCAAAAAGCGGCTACAACATTAAGCGCAGCATCGAGGCCATCGACTATATCGCCGCGCAGACCCGCACCGAAATCACCACCGGGGTGCTCAACCGCGTGATCCAAAAGGCATGCGACCGTTTCCCCCCGCCCATCGTCAAAGGCAAACGACTCAAGATCTACTACGCCACACAAACTGGCACCGAGCCCATATTCATCAAGGTCTTCGTCAACAATCCTTCCAACGCGCGCTCCAACTGGCTCGCCTTCCTCAAGAACCAGTTGCGCAACGCCTTCGGTCTCGAAGGCGCGCCCATGTTCATCAAACTCGTCGCCCGCCCCCGCTCCGAGAAGTAGAAGGATAATGTTTGTAGTTCCGCCTTCAGGCGGCCAGTCCGCTGAGCCGCCTGAAGGCGGAACTACAAACCTTTCTACAATCCTTTCTCTTCCCTCTTGCGAAAAAACAACATTCGTTGTCAACTGAACGGTGACGTTGTGCGTATGGGTGGATAAAGGAACAGGCATCATTGATGGAGCGGACGGACGAACTTCTACTGGAAGCGTATCGGGAGGGCGACGAAGCCGCCTTCCCCGAGTTACTCCGTCGATACCAAGGCCCGTTGTTCGGCTATCTTATGCGCATGGCGAGAAATCAGGAAATAGCAGAGGATCTCTTTCAGGAAACCTTCCTGCGAGTACATGAAAAAGCGCACACCTTCCGCGCCGGCGCACGGTTTAAAAGTTGGCTCTACACCATCGCCACGCGCATTGCCATCGACCACCAGCGGCGCGGCAAGCACCGCCCGCAGTTGCAGTCTGTAGAAAACAAGTTGCCCATCCCCTCCACCGGAAACAACCCCGCCGAAGAGACGGTCCAGTCCGAGCTACGCAAAACGGTAAAGGGCGCCATCGACACGCTCCCTCCCCAGCAACGCGCCGCACTGGTGCTTGCCTACTATCAGGGCCACACCTATCCCGAGGTTGCTCAGATCATGGGCTGCTCGCTCAGCAGCGTCAAAACGCATATGTCGCGCGCCCTTAAAACCCTTGCCACCCGGCTTCCCTCAGGAGGAGTGCTATGAACCATATCAGCACCGACCAACTGCGGGACTATAAATTCGTCCTTCTTTCCAAAACGGAAATGCAAGCCACCGCCGCACATCTCGAAACCTGCGCCGAATGCCGCGGAAATCTTCTGGCGATTGAGAACCAGTTCCAAGCCCTCGACGTTTTGCAGGATCAACCCGCGGTATCGAATGAAACGTTGGCCGCAATGGTCGGTCAACGTAGACGGAGCTTCCAGCTCCGTTTGAACTGGCGACACGCGTTTGCAATTGCCGCAACGCTACTGGTTGCATTCGGGTTGTTTCGCTTTGCGGGGCGGGCGGGATCGCCGATCCCACCTACAGCAACGCTGGCCGAACTCCGCGCCGAACAGCCCTTCGCCCCGGCGAGCAACATTGAGCTCAACGTCCTGCCGAGGCGCGACGAGGTGCAGCTGACGATCTACAATGCCGAAGACCTGACGCTAGTGCGCGAAACCCGCAAGCTGGTCCTCAAGCGCGGATGGAACTGGCTCCAATTCATGTGGAGCAACACGCTGATCGATCCGACGTCGCTGATGCTCGAACCCCAAGCCCATGCCGGGCAGGTCGAGATTACCCAGCTCGTCTATCCGCCCCGCCTCAACGATCTGGCGCGTTGGACCATATTTTCCGAAACCAGCGGCGAGGTAGAGTTCGAGTTGACCTACCTCACCTCCGGCCTCAAATGGAACGCCTTCTACGAAGCCACCCT
>JAUXGY010000466.1 GCA_030621805.1 Kiritimatiellales bacterium
GGGGTGGAGCTCCGTGCGATTCTACGATCGTGGGTTCGTTGATCGTATCGCTTGGCGGATCGACTTTCTCCAGCTTCACGGCGAACCGCCAGTTCTCGCCATAATCGTAGAGGAACTCCATGGTTTCGTGTTCGGCGAGCGGTAGAAAGCCAATCGAGAACTCGTCGGCGTAGATCTCGGCGGCGTCCTCTGCGTGCGGATGATCCACCGCCAAACGACTTCCATCGCGATGGCGCAAGTCGAATCGGTAGAGGTGATCTCCATCAAACTCAAATGCTCGGATGATCGATTGGGCAAACTCCTCCAGATCCGATTTGGCGGGGATCGCAATACGCCGCCACACATCGCCGAGCGATACTGTGAAGAAGTAAATGCCGTCTCGGAATTCCGGCTCGGGCAATTCCAGGTTGCTCCGCCACTCCGGGAAATAATCCTGGAACCGCGGTTGCCATGCGCCGAACGCCGGCAAGTCCGTCGCTTCGCCAAAAGCTTCTCGCTGGATTTCCTCGAAGGCAAAAGTCAGCAACTCGTCGCCAAATGCCGTGTGCTCGATTGCCGTGATCCGCCAATTTCCCCCGCGGGTCGGATCCCGGCGCCGCACCGCAAATAAGCCAAACAAATCGAAGAGGGCGAGCGTGCAGAACGACTCCGCGCCGTAGAGCAAGTAAGATCGGGAGTCGTCGCCCTTAAAGCGTAGGCCCTCTGCTGGCACGCCGTGCCACAGTTTGTGAGCCTGAAGAGACATCTCACTCGTCCACCCGCCACCCCTTCCGCCAACCATTTCCCAAGACGCGTGTCGCAGCCATGCCTCCAACAAATTGAAGTAACGCTCGGTCGCGTTGAGGGTCCGCCAGCACTCCAGGATAGCCGGTTCTATCAACAATTTGCCGGTGCTTTTTCCGAGCCCCTGTGACACGCCAAGCTGTGTTGCGCGCAGGAGAAGATACAGACCGTTGATGTGGGGGAAAGATTGCTGTTTTGGCCGCTGCAGCCGCGGTCTTAGCGGGTGGGTCAAGCGTTCATCAAGTTCGAACAGCCGATTCAGCGGCAGCAGATGGTACTTGCCGGTTGAGCGCACTCCTTCGAGCCCGACGAATTCCAGGAGGGTTTCAAAGTCGTGCAGCACGGTACCAGGACCGCTTTCGTCGATAACTTGACTGCCGAGGTGATCGAAACTGGTCGAACGTGGTGTGGACATCCGAGCGATTTCCTAAGGAGAAAGCAAAAAAGAAGGATAGGTCATCTAACCGCATGACTCAAATCATCGCGCTCTTGTGCTTTTGCTCTGGGCCTTTACGGCCAGACGATGCCAGCAGGAGTTCCCTGGCCAGGGGGCGCATTCCCGTTTTTCGGGTCATGGAACAGCCCTGAAAGGGCCGCACATACCAGCCCAGGGTAAGTGAGCATCCGGGCTCGAGGGTGGTTTTTGAGCTCGATAGTGACTGTCGACACGGGAGGATCTCCTTCAATTGCGCAATGAAGGAAGATTAGAGGTGATGTGTCTCACCAAGGAGAGTTGGTGAGACAAATAGGATTTAATCGACTATTTCTTGGCCCAAAGCGTGACCATATTTGTGGAATATTTTGTGGAATTATTTTAAGTAAAGGTGAGAAATATGTTAATTAACAACGTATTATATCTGTTCTATGGCGGATAGGCAGTCCGCCGATATATTGTTTTATACCATCTAGTAACATCCACGTTTACACGAATTATCAATAAGTTATTGTCTTTTACAGCCCAGTATCATCCGCTATAATCCATGTTAATTGGGGGACTCAT
>JAUXGY010000196.1 GCA_030621805.1 Kiritimatiellales bacterium
CACTCGGCGGCGGCAGGGAGTCGGACAACGTGTGCCAGCTACCGGATCGAATGGAGTCCTCCGAAGTCATTTCCGGAGAGAGGGAATCCTCCCACAGCTTCATGGTTTCTTCTTCAATCAACCCAAGAGATAGATTTTGGCATTCAGAACAAATCCCTTTATTCCGATCCATAGACAGCACCTTTCCACAACGAGAGCACTTGTTCCGATCCTCAGCCATGACTCACCCCTTTTTAATGCGAAAGGTTACGGTCCCAAGCTTTACCTCGTCCCCGTCACACAAGTCCTCCGCATCGATTTTCTTCCGGTTTAAATAGATTCCGTTCGTAGACGCATCGTCGCAGATGCGAACCAGGTTTCCGATTGATTCAAGGTGGAAGTGCAACCGTGAAATACCCGGGTATTCCAACAGATAGTCAACCTTTCCCCCGCGACCGATGGTGACCGGAAGGCAGGCGATCGGCACTCTCAGCACCTCCGCCCCACCATATTCAAAGACTACCGCACCGCAACGATCGAAACAATCGCCCCTTGAGTTGAAAGATTGCCTTAGCTTGCCATAGGCCCACTCACGGGTTGCGCAAAAGATCCCCGATTCTTCAGACGCGTTTTGCAGCGTTTCAAGAATCCGCTTGTCGGAAGCATCGAACACCGTACACTTTTGTTCAGGATTCATTGTTGTCCTCGCATTCCCTCTCCAGGAGTTCCACTTCTTCACGGATATACTTCAGCATCCGATGCTTGCAGGCATAAACTGCATTGGGTTCCATATCCAATCGAACCCCGACCTCGCGTGCAGAATAGCGCTCAACCACAAAGAGCTCGAAAACATTGCGGCAGCACTCGCCGACCCGCTCATATACCCGCTGAAGGGCCACTTCCAGCATCGCCTTCTCCCGTTCTTTCCGCCAGATATCGTCCTCGCGGCATTCCGGTTCCTCAAGCAGAACCTCGGCATGTTCCCGATATTCAACTGAGTTGTTCCGCCGCCGTTCCCTCCGCCTTATAAAATCGATGACCGCATGTTTTGTGACGGTTTTCAGCCACCCCCTGAAGCGCCCCCGTTCCGGGGAATACTCAAACGAGAGGATTTGCCTAAAAACCTTAGTGACCACCTCCTGTACAATATCCTCCGCCTCGGCATGGCTGAGGTTGAAGTGCAGTGCATATCCAAAGATCATCCTTCCGTAGAGGTTGTAAAACTCCCTCCAACCGGACTCGTCGCTTGGGTTCTTCAAACGAAGAAGAAGGCTCCCTCTGGTCCGGTAAAGAGATATGGAATCGTTAACACACATCTGTTTCATGTCATTTTAATAACATTGCACAAGGTCGCATGCATTATCTAATCTTAATCATCTTTCGCCCTGCCTTGGGCTCCCCGACCGCCCTAAAGAATCTCTTTCACTTTATGGGCGTCCTTTTGCCGACCGCATCACTACACTAATCAACCCGCTTGTAGATCTCGATGGCTGTTCCGGTATCATCCGCAAAGTCATTGCCTTTGGGGGACACGATTATGTCGACGAAATCACCGGTATTAAGTGTCGTGTCTATAAGAACGGGTACCGAACCGCCCTCGGGCACATTGAAATGCTGTCCAGCTACGGTTATCTCCACCCCATCACCATATGCCATTTCCACATGTATATCCCACAGGCTGCCTCTGATCTGATAATCACCTGTCTCTGGGCAAACCCACCTGCGGATGGTGGAATGATCTACCGGGAGCCGACCAAATGAAGTGGTGGTGGAGTTTGGGTGGGAGCCGGTTGCGTGAATTTGTGTCCAGTACTTGCTACTAATGGTCCATTTCGAACCGGAGAAAACAAGCGATATAAATCCACTTCCGGCAGAATAGCCGTAATACCACCCGTTCTCCCCTTGTACTGAAGAAAAATCTGATAGCGAATCAGCAACCCTTACATAGGTCGGTGCAGGCTCTTTAACAACAATGCCAAGCGTCGCATGGGTGGCTCCGTCTATATCACTTGCAATAACATCAAACCAATGCGTACCGGCCGTCGTGGGAGTGCCCGACAACGTGCCGTCAGCAGCCACGGTCAGCCATGCCGGCCCGGAAGGATCGCGGCTATATGAAACAGGGTCACCATTCGGGTCTGCTGCTTTACCTGCGAGTGTGCCGCTATAGAGTGTATCAACCAAAGCGTCACCACCCATGATGGGATCCTCGACCCATACCGGAGCGAAGCGGGGCTCTTCCCCAAAACTGTACACGTACAATTGATCCGTCTGCACCAGGACTTCCACTATGCCGTCCCCATCGATGTCGCTGACTATGACATTGCCGCTCTTGCTTCCGCATTTAACCTCGGCAATAGCCGAAAGGGACAGATCTAGAATGGTCAGCCAACCATCGTTGTCAAGCAGCACAATTTCCTTGTAGCCATCTCCAGTCAGATCGCAGATCAGCTTTACGTTTCCGACCACATTGGCCTCCCCCGCAAGCTGCAGCTGATTATCCAGAATATACAGTGTCTGAGCATTTCTGGCGGATGCAACCACCTCGTTCACCCCATCATTGTCTAAATCCCCGATGGCATAGTCCCACACCGAATTATTCGGGCCATTGAACGTGTGTGTGATGTAGCCCTGATCGTCATAGATATGAATCTGGGATTGTCCCGGGTAGTATCTAGGGTCGTGCCCCTCGAAGGCGAGGATCTCCATGCTTCCATTTCCATCCATATCTTGGAATACATGCCTGACATTACCGTTGCTTGGCGCCGGATACTTTAGCGATATTTTCTTGCTGCCATACTCGTCCACAACAACCAGATAGAGATCCCCATCCGTAGTTCCATTGCCCGAAGCACCGTTGTGAACAGTGGCCGAGTTCATAGTGATATCAAGAGCCCCATCTCCGTCCATATCGGCAAGGGAATATAGGCCGTTTGCGGGTCCGATCTGGTAGTACCATTCCTCGACTCCCGTTAGATAATCAAACGAGGCGACTCCCCGGGGCGTTCTTGAATAGCCCGCATTGTAGCCGACAAGAACTTTCCCATCAGAGATCGTCAGTAACGTCATCGAATGATCTCCGTACCATCCGCCATGCTCTCCTGCCAGGCTCTTAAGAAGAGTTCCGTCAGCCCGGTAAATATAGCCTGTAAAACCATCGCCTCTTCCACCCAGACCGATATCCAATACGCCGTCACCATCGGCATCCTCCAGCATAGACAGCTGGCAGGGGCGAGGAAGTTCAATGGAATTTTCAAGCGATCCATCCCCAGAATAGATATTTAAAGAGCTGCCTGATGTGGTAATAATCTCTATTTCGCCATCTCCATCCACATCGCCCGTTAGAACATAATAATCGGCTCCCGGAATGCTGAATTTGGATAAAAGATAATCTCCAGCATAAAAGGTTGTTCCGTTTGGATTGCAGGCGGTTCCTTCTAAGTCATAGCGTCGGTACGGCCAGTTGGATTCCGGAATAAACTCGTCACGTACTTCGATCGACACCGGCAAAGGTTTTGCCAAAGTTCGGTTTCCATCCCTAAAATGGATGGTGCCATCAAAGCAGCTCGGAGCAGCGTCAACAGGAACAGAAAAAGAAATCGTAAATTCGTAGACCTCCCCTACCTCGATGACATCGAACACACCCGGTTCCACAGTAATGAAGCTCCCAATTTCGGGAACGACCCAGGGCTTTATGTCATGAAGCATCTGCTTGCTGGAAAACGATATTTTCTGCTGCACCACTTCATTGAGAGCGAGAGATATTTTGACCGAAACCGGATCAAGAGTAATTGGATGACCCTTATGCCCCTTGCCTCCCTGAACTAAAGCCGATCCTATGAAGCAAACCGCAATAAGAATAAACGCGGATAGTGTGTTTTTGGATAAACGAACTGAATTGAACATACTTCCCTCCTCAATGTTTATGACTCCCCCGACGAACTACACCTGACGAAGTCTCCCTTTTGCAGAACGAGGGATCCTTCAATCCTTTATCCTGTGTACGCTGATCCAACAGAAATCTTACACAGCGAGCCCCGCTACTTCCTGAAAATGACTTTTGTGCAGTGCGAATTACTCCGCAACCCGTGGATCAGCCATATTCACCCGCATGGTAAGCGATAGCCTTTTAAACAAATCTTCCGGCATGGATCAAAAGGTGGCGGTCAGCGCGATCGGCGACATGTTGGTCATGGGTGGCGGTCAGAACACAACCGCCCGAATCCACGAATTCGTGAAGTGCCTCCAGTACGATTTGGGTATTTTCCGGATCGAGGTTGCCCGTGGGTTCATCCGCCAAAATGATGCTGGGACGGGCAAAAAGGGTTCGAGCCAGAGCCACGCGTTGCTGCTCTCCGGCACTAAGCTGAGAGGGTTTATGGGAGCGGCGAGCGGCAAGGCCAAGCCGGTCGATCAGTTCATCCGCATAGGCGGGATCCGTGCTGTTTCCAGCCAGTGTCGGACAAAGAACGTTTCCACGCACATCGAGATAGGGAAGTAGGCAGAAGTCCTGAAACACCAGCCCAATATGTTGCGCACGAAATCGCGAGCGGGCCGAGGCGCCCAGCTTGTAGGGTTCAATTCCATCAAGAATCAGGTGGCCGCTAGACGGGCGCAGCATGGC
>JAUXGY010000395.1 GCA_030621805.1 Kiritimatiellales bacterium
AATTAACAACGAGTCCCGAAGTTCGGATTCGCAATGCTTGAACAGGGGCACATTTTCGAGCAGGTCGCTTGCCAGGCTGTGGAGCAGCTCCAACCGCAGCGATTCAGGGACATCGTCCATTAGCGCGTGGCTTGGTAAACCGCGGTGCCGATCCCAGAGGTACTCATAATATTCCCGAACCCGGGTCACCAGTTTTTTGGGAACATTGCGCGATCGGAGATATTCAGTAACCGTCTCCATTCTATTCCAGTGGTTGACTTTTCCGGAGTCCAGATGACTGAGAAGCGATGCAATGTTACCAATAATAAAGGCATACATTGAAGCCCCTATCATCATTACAACCATAGCAACCATGAACTCCAGATCTCGATTTGGAGTAATATCTCCATACCCGACCGTCGTCATGGTCGTGATTGTCCAATACAATGAACGAATGTACTGCGAGCTCACTGCGGCATCTTGAATTCCGCATTCCACCACCCATGAGTTTTCTGGAAAGTGTTCGAGTGCCGCCACAAGAAACCATCCGCAGGCCAGCCAGTGCATGAGCAGCACCATGATTCCGAGAAACTTACTGATCCGCAGATAGCCGGGATTGACCCACCCGGTTCTTTCCCATCGACGAAAAACCCGGAATACACGAGCCATGCGCAATAATCTGAACATCCGAAGTAAAACAATAACGGAGATCCCGCCTAGCATCGCATCGGAATTAAAAACCAGCAGGAGTTCGAATGGAAAGTTGGCCAGAAGGTCGATCGGGAAGGATGATCTTCGATAGCGTTTTGCCATTGCATGGCGATCCGATATCTCTATTCCTTCACGCCGGAAACTGGTTCGGAAGTTTAACCCAATATCCACCAAGAAGAAGAGATCGATCACATAGAGAACGAATGCTCCCTTTCCGAAGGCCTGACCATAAAATGCCACCAGAAACGGGATCATGGCAGAACTTACGCCAATCAACCCCAGGATCACTAATTCCCATATCCGTCTCCCCATGGAGTCTTCATGTATTATGCCTGGCATTCCCACTCAGCACCCCCTTAAGCTGAAACCATCAAAAGGCGTCGAGCGATTCCTGCTCGGTCTTTGTGACGTTCAGGATGTTAATAAATCCAGACATCTCAAAGATTTCCTGAACGGTTTCGTTCAGGCAACACACCCGCAGGGTTCCCCCCTGACTTTGGAGTAGTTTGGCCGTGGCCAAAGAGACACGTAACCCTGCACTGCTCATAAAATCCAGCTTCTCCAGATTAAGCAAAAGCTTCGTGCCGCCACCCTCTATGATCTCCTTCAGCTTCGCCTCGCACTGGGCCGCGGTGTTGGTATCCAGATCACCTTTCAAGTCGGCAATCTTTACGTCTCCTATCTCGCGTACATTAATTTCCATAGCCTATTTCTCCTGTTCGTTAGGTTTATCGTTCATTGAACATTCTTCCGAGTTTATGCACTTCACTAAGGTAATAATATTCTTGGCTACCGCACCTTCTTCCCGCCGGTAAGCCACTTTGCTCATGAGATTCCTTACCAGATGGATTCCCAACCCGCCAATCTCCCGATCTTCCAATGAGGAGGTCGTATCAGGGGCTGATTTATTAAATGGATTAAAGGGACGCCCATCATCCGTTATGATGATCGTTACACGGTCCGGTATTAGGGTCATTATGATGCCGATCTCATGCTCCGACTCCTCCTCGTATCCGTATGAAATAACATTGTTCAACAATTCATCACACGCCATGCGAATCTTTCGTTCCATGGGCTTATCAAAACCATAGGTTCCAGACAGGGCGGCAATTTTCTGATCAACAACGGCAATCTCCTCCAGCCTATTCTTAATGGTAAGATCAATGAGAAGCACTTCCTCTCCTTCGGGTTTACCGAGAAATTCCAAGGCCAGCACGGTGATGTCATCCGCTTGGTCGGCCGTTCCTTGAAAGGCTTCCACCTCGGTAATTACGGCCGCCACAAATTGCTCAGCCGACTCATTTTTAGGTGCGTGCAGCAGGTCAACAAGCCTCTTCTCGGTAAAGAGCTCATTGGACGGATTCTTCGCCTCCGTCACGCCGTCCGTATAAAGGATTGCAGTATCGCTATGGGCAAGGTGCAGGAGGTCTTCTTTGTACTCAATTCCTCCTATGGCCCCAACAACCGGACCGTGCATCCCGCCGATTTTTTCAAGCGTACCATCCGCGCGCTTCAAGTACGGTGGATTGTGCCCTGCATTCGTATAGCGAAGTTCGCCTGTACGGATATTCAGCACGGCCGCGAATACCGTAACAAACATGCAGGCTGGATTATCTTTGCTCAGCTCTTCATTTACACGGGTCATCACACTCGACGGAGAGGGATCGTCCATAATTCTGGATTTGATCAAGGTTTTTGACACGGCCAT
>JAUXGY010000271.1 GCA_030621805.1 Kiritimatiellales bacterium
TGGGTGCATAAATTCCAGCCCGATACCTTCTGCGGCTTCAATACCGGGGAAACGGCCGGACGGCTGAGCCTGCGTGAACGGGGCCGGGCCGGACCGATTGGCGACACCGGAGCCGTTTGGGGCAAAAACCATCTAAAATCGGATTATTCGCGGTTTACGGTGGCCGAGTTTACCTATCCGATCCTGGAGGGCCAGGACCTCAAAAAGAAACGGGGTGCACAATGGTTTTTCTCCCTCCCGGAGAACGACCGCTTTGCGGCATCACCCGAAAAAATCTACCACGACTACCTTGAAGCGAAAAAATACGGTAACCTGTTTTCACTCGACGTCGGGCCGACCCGTGCCGGCGTGTTGCGGGAAATCGACGTCAAGACACTCGAAAAAGTCGGTCAATACATTCGCGGCGAAATCAAACTTCCCGTCGAGGTCAAAAAAGAACGGGTACTCTGCTTTGGAGATTCCATTACTCAGGGCACCTATATCGATGGCCAATACGTCCGATTGAACAGCTGGGTCAATATGCTGCAGGAGCGCAGTGGCGGGACTTTGAAGTGCATCAATGCCGGGCGATCCGGGCGGCAAACTATTCAGAAGCATGAGCTTTTACCTTACCTCGAAAAGCATGGGAATATGGATCGAGTCATTTTCTATCTGGGTGTTAATGATCTCCATTCCTTTGACGACCAAGTCAACGAGGCGGCCCTGAAGGGGTGCATTACCAACACAACGTGGTTGATTAAAAAAGTTCGTGAAACCTACGGCGATAATCTAAAGGTCACGATCCTGTCCTCTCCGGGACTTTATGTTGAAGGGGTTTCTCCGCACTTCCGGAGCATCGGATTTACCGAAAAATCTCAACAAATGCTTTTACGACTGCGGCCGCTGTATAAAGAACTGGCGGCAAGTGAAAAATGTGGCTTTATCGACTTATGGGGCGTCGTTTCCCCTCATAACTATTCAGATGGTCTGCACCCGAATTTGAAAGGTCAGGAGCAGACTGCGGACTACATATGGAATGCACTGGTGAAATAATTGAAGTACCATTTCCTCTCAACAGGAATAAGGAATAGCAACGGATTTATAGGAAGCAACGGATCCGCTTATCCGTTGCTTCCTATAAATCCGTTGCAAAAACCGGTACAATTGGAAATCCCGCGCCCCTAAATTGATCCCAAGGAACCGGATTCTGACCAGTTCCAGGGGATCAGGGCACTTTCTCAAGAGGAGCAGAACCTTCTTTGTGCACGGTTTGGTAGCCAGGAATGCTGGAGGCGCCATCTATGGGAGCTGGTTATCCATTTTTTAAGAATCGACGTCTTAAATATGATCCCTTCGATATCAGCTACATTCAGGTGCACGGCATGGGTGGAAACAGGTTTATTCTGCCCGGTTTTCTGGGTGTGCCCGCGTTCCTGTTCATAGGGGCGTGTGTTTGTGAAAGAATGCAAAGGCTGGACGCTGCTATCCCAAGCGATGGGTCCGAACCCCGCCATGGTTGATCCTTTTATGTTCATGGTCTTGCTTCCTTCCTGCTCGATGGCAGGTTTATTTGGAAAAGCGGGAACCCTTCGGTCGGCTCGCCCGGAGTGTGGCGATGGATCTCCGTGTTTCTCCCTTTATTCAAAAAAGTGCGGTTTTTACGGAAGGAGCCCGAATAAGGTGTTGCAGCACGTTTTGCATCGAGTGAAGCGGTCTGTTTTTCCTGTGCATGATGCGTATTTTTGCTGGCGGCACAACCTGTTGAGACTGTCGTTTGGGCTTTCATCCCGTACCCTCCCTATGAGTTCTATCCCTTGGTAACGCATAGGGTG
Source organism: Kiritimatiellales bacterium (assembly GCA_030621805.1). Taxonomy (GTDB): domain Bacteria; phylum Verrucomicrobiota; class Kiritimatiellia; order Kiritimatiellales; family Pontiellaceae; genus Pontiella. The sequence goes on from JAUXGY010000271.1 coordinate 1,812, forward strand.
TGCCATGTGTTTAAAGGCGAATAAAAGCTTTCATAGGTAATGATTTACGAGATTGTTATGCTTTTTGGATATGAGCAGGAAGAAGCGTTTGGTGTAGACGACACATGCATTTAGAGCATGCCAAACGTGGGCATGCGGTGGCTCTTCCGCTGCTCCTACAAAGACATCCAGAGCACGGTGTGGCAGGAGCTAGACATCATGGTAGGCGGGCTAACTACGAAAGCCTACTCGCTTCTTCAGCAACTTATCTGTAACTGTTTGCGGGACGGTGCTTTGGAGCCGCCAGACTGTTACCCGGTCTCCAGATCGGGACGATTTCCACTCGCCTTTCGGGCTGAAGACCCGCCATTGGAGACTGAAGAGCGAGAAAGATCTGTTTTACCATGTCGGCAGGGTATCGGACAAAGTGGGCTGGGGAGGGAAAAATTTCCTCCAGCAGCGGATCTTCCGAGAGGAGGATAACGGAAACATCGTCGGGGATGCGCCGCCCTTGTTTCAGAAAGAGGGAGGAAGCGACTAGATAATGGACCAGGTCGAAAAGAATGAGGCAAGTCGGCGGCGTATATTGGAAGAGTCCGTGGAGTGCATGGTAGAAGTCGGTCGGGGATTTTCCGGAAAAGCAAGGGAGGTTGTAGGATTTGGAGAAGGGCATGCCCTTCTCGGAAAAGGCCTTTCCCAGCACCGTCGTCAGCCTTTTATAAAGAGGCTCAGGTGTATTGTAGCAAGGTGACGAGATGCTGCGGTGTCCCAAATCCCAGGCTTGCTGGAAGGCGCGGACGAGAAGCTGGGGAACATCAACGTTGAACGAGGAAACGTGGGGGAAGCACAAATCACTCGCGTGCCCGATTCCGATCCCAACCACGGGAATATGCAGCGAGACCACGAGCTTGACAATTTTGTCCGGAACGCGCTGGAGGATAATTCCACTGGGGTTAAACCCGGTCAGCAGGGCACGCACATCGGGAAGTTTGGATGGAGTTTCAGCATAGCTTAGAATATAGCTTTCCCAGTCGCATAGCTCGTGAAGAGACTCATAGAGATGGCGCGTCGGAAAGGAAGGACATTTCGAGGGCTCATTTGTAAGAAAAAGAACACGGGGTTTGGTCTTTCCTTTAAGGGTGGAGACTTGTTTGAGTTTCTCTATATTGACCTGCCGCCGCATGCCGTGCTGTGCCGGTGCAATGACCTCAAGATCCTCCAGATATCGGAATGCATTCTCAACGGTCTCGCGGCTGACCTTGTACTGCTTTCCCAGAACTCGCATGCCGGGAAGGTATCGGGAGGGATGGCGAACGAGATCGTCCATCAAACTATGGGCAACTTGCTGCCAGAGGAGTTGATAGCTGTAATCCATGCGGTTGGGTATACCAGCCATGGGCATAATCACAAAGAGTAAACACTCATTTTGGTTGCCAGCGGGGTCCCGTGAGGGCTCGGCACTTACAGTGTGTAATACCGGCACAGTGCGAATAACGTATTTTTTTGACGTAGTGACCTGTAGGTGGGAAAACCTAGTTCATCGGTTGACAACGGTTTTTGTGATCCGAGGGTTGTGTTGCAGTTCGTTCGATCAGAGAGGACGCAAGATGCTTCGGTTGCATCTGTGAGGAAGGTTTAACCAGAAAAAAAATGGAGAGGGAAATAAGATGAAGAAAATATTAAAATATGCACTCGTAGCACTGGCCGCGACGACATTGGTGGCAAGCGCGGAGAATATTTCGCTAGTGG
>JAUXGY010000423.1 GCA_030621805.1 Kiritimatiellales bacterium
AATCTCTAACCTATACTAAAAATGCCAGCGCCTTTGTCCGTATTCCATTCTCGGTAGCCGATACCAATATGCTCGGTCTTTCCCTCCGCATGCGCTACGACGACGGCTTCCATGCCTACCTCAACGGAACCCTTGTCGCAAACGATAATGCGCCGGCCTCGCCGACATGGAATTCAACAGCCCTATCTTCTCGGGATGATGAGTTGAATAGCAACTGGGCAACCTTCGACCTGACGGCTCACATTCCGCTGCTGAATACCGGCGACAACAATGTGATAGCCTTCCAGATTTTCAACGAATCTGCCGGCAGCTCGGACCTGCTACTGCTCCCAGAACTGGATGCAACCTATTTCGTAGCCGACCCCATCTCCTACATGATGGAGTCAACCCCCGGCACAGCCAACGCGCCCGGCACCATGACCCTCGGCCCGTCCGTACGCGATACGACCGACTGGGTGCCTCGGCCCAATGGCGGGTTCGGCACTCCTGATATGGTAATCACCTCCAAGGTGGTTTCGACATTGCGCGCAGTTCAGACGGTCAATCTTCACTACCGACACATGTTCGACCCGGAAATCACCGTTGCGATGACCCCGATCGGGGGCGACTTGTATACCGCCAATATTCCCGTGGCAGGAATTGGCGAAGGTCAAATGGTCCGCTGGCGTGTAGAAGCCGCCGACACCATTGGTTACACAACTACAGAACCTGCATTCCCGACTCCCCCTCCGGCACCCACAACAAAAAGCTATGATGAATACTATGGAACGGTCACGACCGACCCCTCCTACTCCGACTCTCAGCTTCCCGTGATTGAGTGGTTCATTGACTCTGATAATTATGATGATGCCAGTGGTCGCGACAGCGGCGCGCGGTGCTCCATGTACTATCTCGGCCGCTTCTACGACCATGTTGCTATTGAGTTACATGGCACATACCGGAGCAGCAATCATAGCTACAACCTCGACTTCAACACCGACAACCGATTCAAACTTCTTGAAGATGAGCGCAAGGTCACGGATATACGATGGATGGGTAACTATCCGGATAAGACCAAACTCCACCACACCATGAGCCATGAGACGGCGGCACGTGTTGGAGCACCCTATCTGTTGACGTTCCCTGTCCGTATTCAGAAAAACGGTGCTTTCGACCGCGTATCGGAAATAATGGAAGACAATGATGACCGCTGGCTAAAGCGTCTGGGACGTGACCCGGAGGGAGCCCTCCTGAAAATGTACGGGGAAACCAGCGGAGAAAAAAAGACCCGCCGTCCCCAAGCCCCCTACTACGAAGTAACCTATGCCGAGGCTTCGATCGACAATGACGCGAAGGATGATCTGTTCGAGTCCCTGAATACGAGCAAGACCGTCGACGCGCGACGCTTGTACATGTACGACAACATGAACATACCCGACTGCCTCAACTACCTCGTCGCCGGCAATCTAATTAGTCACCAAGACCACGGGCACAAAAACTACTACACCTATCGTGACACCAATAACACCGGCGAGTGGTCGATCTTCCTGTGGGATCTGGACCTGTCATGGGGTCGGAATTGGCTGGATAACGGAGGCTATACCACAGATACGCTCTACAGCGAAAACCCCCTTAGTTTTGTTTGGCCGGACATACAAGACATAGGATATAATCGCATCTACAAAGCTTTCCACGAGTCGCCCGAGCTACGCGAAATGTATTTCCGCCGCCTGCGCACCTGCATGGATAAAATTCTTCAGGCACCCGGAACTCCGGCACAGGATCGCTTGATTGAATCACGTTTTGACCATTGGCTTGAATTAATTGACCCAACCGGCGTGGCAACGACCGATGCCGATCTTGATCAATCGAAATGGTCATCATGGAATCCGATCCGCACAGCCCGAGCGGAAGTTGACCGCACCAAAACGGAATATATCAATGAACGCCGCGAATTCCTCTTCAACGAAAACCCCTACGCCTTGGAGATCTTCGGCGAGAGTGCTCCCGCCTCGCAACCCGCTAATGCGGTTATCCAGTTTGAATCCGTGGACTTCATGCCTACGTCGGGCAATGCCATGGAGGAATATTTTACACTGCTCAACGCCAACAGCTATGCCGTGGATATCTCAGGATGGAGCGTCACCGGCGCGGTAGAACACGTCTTTGCCCCCGGCACCGTTATTCCGTCCGGCGGCGGCACCACCGAAAATATTGGCC
>JAUXGY010000397.1 GCA_030621805.1 Kiritimatiellales bacterium
CGGTTCTTCAACGTCGTTCCCTATGGGGTCGATAAGGAAACCGAGCAGATCGACTACGAGCAGATCCAAACCCTGACTGAAGAACACAAGCCGAAAATGATCGTGGCCGGTGCCAGTGCTTACTCGCGCCTCATCGATTTTAAAAAGCTGCGCAAGATTGCCGACAGCGTCGGGGCCTATCTCATGGTCGATATGGCACACATCGCCGGGCTCGTCGCCGCCGGATGCCACCCCAACCCCGTGCCGCACGCCGACTTTGTGACCACGACCACGCATAAAACATTGCGTGGTCCGCGCGGTGGCATGATCCTCTGCAAGGAAAAGTTTGCGGCCGACATTGATAAACAGGTTTTCCCCGGCATTCAGGGTGGCCCGCTCATGCACACCATTGCGGCCAAAGCCGTCTGCTTCCACGAAGTACTGCAACCGGCGTTCAAGCAATACCAACAGCAGGTGGTGAAGAATGCGCAGGCACTCGCCAGCGCACTCGAAGACGACGAGATCCGTATTGTCTCCGGCGGCACCGATAACCACCTCATGCTCGTGGATCTCACCGGCACCGGCGTTACAGGAAAGGTGGCGGCGGCCGCGCTCGACCAAGCGGCGATCACCGTCAATAAGAATGGTATTCCCTTCGACACCAAAAGCCCGTTCGTCACCTCCGGCATCCGCATTGGAACCCCGGCCATCACTACGCGCGGCATGAAGAAACCTGAGATGGAAAAAATCGCTGCCCTCATCAAGCGCGTAGTGCATAACGTCGAAAACGACGCCGTGATTTCCCAAGTGCGCGAAGAGGTGGTTGCACTAACGGCGGAGTTCCCGATTCCTTAAAGCGTGGAGGGGCAGAGGCCTCTCGGCCTCCTGTCGCACGAGGTCGCAAAGGCCTGCGACCCTCCAAAATGAAACAAAAAAGCGCCCCGGTCGGAGCGCTTTTTCTTATCTAAGGACCCCTGTCCTTATTTAAAGTTCACCCGGAATACAGGGTGGGCCAATCTGTAGCTCATGTTCCAGAACTCGAACCGCCTGCAAGAATTTTGAAACACTTTGTTCCCACTCAGTCTTAACACGTGCGGCCACACCTTCTTCAAACTTGGTCATCGCCGTTGCGAGGGTCTCGGCATCGACCGCCTCTTGAATTCGTGCCTGCTCGATTAAATCCCTGATAAAGTTCTCTGCATAGAAACTTCCCAAGCTGGCGAGATCATCGGCGAACCCCGTACCACTCACGGGTACTGCCGCCCCTTTCTCCAACTCCCGCATGGCACCCTTTAGTTTTTTAAAGGACGCCGAAAGGTCTGGAACTAGTGCGTAGGACTGAGCATCTTCTACATGGTTGCATGCTTTTAACAAAGCCCTGTTCAGGCGGTCATCCCCAAAATCTCCCTCCCACAAACCAAATTCCATCAGCAGTTCGTCAAGATCGAAAATATATCCACATACAATTTCTTCGAAACTACTCGGCAACGCATCCCCGTCTCCTCCCCCTGCGATGTGAGGAAAAACAGCTAGTGCCATCATCACGGCAAAGGCCATTCTGATTCTCCGTAAAGAGGAGTCGGCGACTCCCATCCAAAGCCCTGATATATACGTTCCCTTTTCTTCTCTATGAATCTTTACTCGCTTTAGCATTTTCACTCTCCTTGTTCGTACTCGACCATTACTGGTTTTATCCAACATGACTGCTTTCATTTGGACAGACGGACTCCTTTGAATAACAGGAGCAGTATACCGAAGAAGGCCCAGAAACCCAATGTAAACCCCGAGAAAGTGGCCCCCCGAGTTGCCTCCAAAAACCTTCCCCATCCCATTTCCCTAACAAAAAAAAAGCGCCCCGGTCGGAACGCTTTTTTTGTTCTATCCACTGGAATTATTCAGTCCACGGGGCGGTGACGCGGTAGAACTTGTTGGTCTGCGCCGACATGTTGTTGGTCTGCCAGTTAATCGGACCTACCACGGGGACTTCGACATCCACCCAGCTGTTGCTGACCGTCAGATTAGTGGTGGCCTGCATCTGGTAGGTGATCCCGTTTTCGACCGTCCACTCCACCTTCGCCACGGTGTTCGAAGCAATGAAGGATAGGTTGGTAATGACGATATCGATGGAAAGTTGCGGTTGGAACAGCTCAACCATGTAGTCCTCCACTTCACCGTCGAGCGCGAGACCCTTATAGATCGCCACACCGCCACCGGTATAGCGAAAGCGGGAGACCACCGGTTAAGCATGTATCACAGGGTATTGCATGGGCACAAAAAACCAGTGTCTGGAAAGATCCAAACACTGGGAATCGCTACGGCGGGATAAGCCGGAACGCTTAGATGATAATGTCGTTTCCGCCGCGGAGCTGGTCTGGGGTGACAATCTTGTTGGCC
>JAUXGY010000342.1 GCA_030621805.1 Kiritimatiellales bacterium
CCATCTGCCTGCTCGCTTCCTGCAACACCGTCAAGGTTCGTTCGTGGACGGATCCGGAATTTACCGATCGAGTGATTGGTAAGACTATGGTGCTGGGCGTGGCCGATAGCGATAGCGTCAGCCGTCAATACGAAGCCCACTTTGTGGGGCATTTGGCCGCATCAGGCATTAAGGCGGATTCGCTCCATGCGTTACTGCAAAAGACCGATCCCGTTTCAGAGGAGGCCCTCGTGGCCGCCTTGCAAAAACACAACTACGACTCCATCCTAGTCACACGCAAGCTTTCCGAGACCGAGCGCCAACAGGTCGTGACCACCGGTTACTATCCATCACATTACGGAAACTACTACGGCTACTATTCCCACGCATACTCCCTCTCCTACAACACGGCCTCTGTGCAGAGCTTCGTGGAATTCGAACTCGAAACCAACCTCTACGATGTCCAGACCCAGAAACTCGTCTGGACCGGTCGAACCATCGTCTACGATGACCGCTCTGATGCAACCAATATGAAGGGGATCATCAAAGGTGTCGTCAAAGACCTCCAGAAGCAGGATCTGCTGTAGAAAGAAATACTTACTCAACTGAGGCCGTATTATGGAAAAAAGAGAGTTTTTAACAGTGGCTCTGGGACTCGGTGCGATGAGCCCGACCCTCTTGGCCACAGCCACAGAAAAAAAACTGGAAACAACAGCTGTTGCAAAAGGTTCATCCCTTTTTCGAACCGCACCCTACCTTCAAAATATTTCCGAAACCGCGGCCACAATTGCGTGGACCACTCGGACGAAGTGCCACAGCTGGGTTGAATGGGGCGAAAGCGAAGCACTTGGAAATAAGGCGCAAACCATCCTTGATGGCCAGATCACGGCCAATAATACGCTTAATAAAATTACCCTTGACGAACTGGAGCCGGGAAAATCCTATTCCTACCGTATCTGCTCCCGTGAAATTATAAAATACAACCCCTACGGAGTGGAATGGGGAGCAACTGAAACCTCGCCCATTAAAACCTTTGCGACGGCCGATGCCTCATCCGATTTATTCACCTGTATTTTCTTCAACGATATCCATGATCAGTTGCCCGTTTTCAATACGTTAGTTAAAAACGTGGCCGGACTGGACTACGATATGAGCATCTTCAACGGCGACTGCTTCAATGATCCCCGGGAAGAGAGCCGGGTACTCAACCTGCTTGAAAGCTATAATCACGGAATTCGTGCCTCAACAATCCCCGTGGTTTATCTTCGTGGAAACCACGAAATCCGGGGCGCCTATTCGCGCCAGTGGCCATCACTGGTGAGCAACCCCGGCGGGCAGCAATATTTTTCTATGAGCCGTGGCCCCATCCGCTTTGTCTTCATGGACTGCGGGGAGGATAAATTGGATGGCCATTGGGCTTATTCTGGACTGAACGATTTTGAAGGGTTCCATCGCGAACAGGCTGCATGGCTTGAAAAAGAAATTGAAAAACCTGAGTTCAAGAACGCCAAATACAGGGTACTGGTGCATCACATCCCAATCTATGGACTGAACGCCAAAGCCTACAACCCTTGGAAGACCCTCTGGGGGCCGATCCTCAATCGCGCCGGATTCGACATTTCGGTCCACGGACACACGCATAAGGCGATCATCTACCCACCCCAAACCGCAGGCGACCACACCTACCCCGTCGTCATCGGAGGCGGCCCTAAAATGGAAAACGGAACCGTCACGATCCTCAAGGCCAGCGACAAGGAGTTGAGCGTGACGATCCTAGACACCCAAGGGAAAACAGCTGGCTCCTATCAGGTCCAACGGAAATGGCGGAAAGAAAACCAAGTTTAACCCCTCCTCAGAAATAGAGCAGGTCCTATTCCCCGGCAATGTAGCGGGCGATGGCTTCAAGATGCAGATAGCCAACGGGGTGGTTGCGTGCATCGACAACAACCGCGCTGTGGCGCGGGTTACGGCGCAAGCGATAGAAAGCCGACTTAAGATTTCGATTTTCCTTAATTTCAAGCACATCCTCTGCACTAGGGCGCAACGGTTGGTTATCGGTAAGCTTGCGGTTGACGAGGACGAAGAGAGAGACCAGCCCGACCACTCGATGCCGCTCCACCAGCAGGGCGTACGACGATTGTTGGCGGGCGCATAGGCCTCTAAAATCCCCTACGGTAGCGTCCGCTGGCAGCCGGGGTATGGCCTTAAACGGTGTCATGAGCACCCGAACGGGAACCCCGTGCATCGATGTGGCATTGTCCATCATGCGAGTTTGATCGGGAGAGATGAGTCCCTCCTTGGCACCCGACGAGAAATATTCCTTAAGTCCGTCGGAAGAGAGACGGTGCAACTCGCGTCCGGGCTCCGTATCCATGCCGTGGGTCAGAAGCTGGAAGAGTTTTTTGAGCGGCCAGGTGAGCGGATAGCACAGTATAACGAACAGGCGCATCGCACGGGCGAGGCGGTACATAAGCGAGTCCGCCTTTTTTCGAAATAGGTTCTTCGGCCCCACCTCCGCAAAAATAAAGAGCGGGAACATCAGCGTCAGCGTTGCTGCGATTTCAGCATTCCACGGAATAAAACCCAGCACCATTCCACCCGAATTCAGCCCGCTGTCCAGATACCGGTCGGTCACTAACTTGGAAAGCAGATACACAGCAACGTTGTTTCCAATCAGCACCGTGAAAACAAAAACCAGCGGGTTGCGCAATAGCTGCGAAAGCGTCACCGCCGACGGATTCCGCTCCATCTCACGATGGCGCAGGCG
>JAUXGY010000414.1 GCA_030621805.1 Kiritimatiellales bacterium
AGGGTCATGAATTGGATTTGATGCCGATTGGAATTAATCCAATAAAGGAACTGAAACGGAGTATGGGAAAGGAATCGAAGCAGGTGCATTTGATAGGTTGGTAGATCCCTTGTTACGGAAGTTAGGCAGAATGTTTCAGTTCGTGAAAGAAGTGGAGCCTTCTGGTGACCCAGTAACATATTCCCGCTTTTGATTTCAATCGGTTGCATAATATCTGTTTCGTCTCCGAGGAAATGCAAGAGTGCTTCTTGGTAGGTGGCGGTATTTAGGAATGCGCCCCAATCATCCAATATTTCAGTAAGGAGGGTTTTTATTCGAGCCGCTTTTTCCGAATGTTCGCTCCAGTTTTCTTCATGAATTTTGAATGAATGGCGATCATGATGGTTCAGGGAGGTGGAAACGAATTCAGACTCAACCGATGGCGGACGGAAATTAATTATTTTTCCGTGTTTCGTATTGGTCATAAAAAGGTAATCCAGTGTCTGTATGCGTTGGGGTTCCTGCACGGCTTTGAGTGTTTTCAACTCATAAACCGAACGCCTGTTCACGAGCAGATCGATAAAGAAGCTTTTTGAGAAATCCTTGTGCGTTAATTTCACTTCAAATTCCGCCTCCGCCTCTATGCCGTTTTTCCGGCAAGCATCGAGCAATTTGTTTTGATAGATTTTTTCATCATAAAACCGGCCAAGCTGGTTATGCACATCAAAGGCGATCCCCATGATCGCATAATCCAATTTGTGGAACTCTTGTTCTGAGCTTTGTTCGACAGGATGTTTAGGAAGTATCGGCATGTAATTATTCTGTCCCTAATTATTCTGTAAAACACTCTGCCGTTCGATTCCTTTTAGGACGGTGACTTCGTAGCAGGTGGTGAGTTGTTCGAGATGACGGGTGACTTTTTCGACCTTGCGAGTGAGGGCGTTGTAGGGGAGCAGGGCGACGATGGCGATGGCCAGACCCGCAGCGGTGGTGATGAGGGCTTGTGCTATGCCACCGGTGACGGCCTTGGGATCTTCGAGGCCCGCCGCGCCCAGCAGGTCAAACGAGACGATAATGCCTGCGACGGTTCCGAGGATGCCGAGCAGGGGCGCGAGGGTGATGATGGTGTCGAGTACGGAGAGGGAGCGCTTCATCTTTTCGATTTCTTGCATCGCGGCGGCCTCGAGCGATTGAACGAGACCATAGTTGCGGTGGGAGAGTCCGGCGGTGAGGATGCAACAGACGAGGCACTTGCTAGATTCGCCCTCTTCGATGGCCGTGTCGAAGTCGCCTTCCTCGGTGAGGGTGAAGATGCGGTTGATCCGCTTCTGGTCTTTGCGGATGGAGACCACCAGCCAAAACAGCAGGCGTTCGAACAGCACGGCGAGGGCTACGATAGAGCAGGCCAGCAGGGGCCACATGACCGGCCCGCCTTTGATGATTAGTTCGTACATGGGGTGTGTCCTTTTTGAATGGAAGGAAGGCACCATAGGCATTTTTTAGGGGCTTGGAAAGCGTGTTCCTGAAAATGGAATTCCTCGGTCATTGACATGCCCCTGTCAGCGGAATAGATTGTTGCCTTCTGAAGAACCTGATGGAAGCCGGTGGGAATCCGGCGCTGTAGCGCAACTGTAAAGGGCAAAGCCCGAAGCCAGAACGTTCAGGCCTTCAAGATGTTGGACTCTTTCGCACTCAAGGGGCTCAGCGGATCAACCGTCCGTGGCTCCGGACGGTTTTCTTTTTGCCGGCGGGAGAGGATTTGCAATTAAAACTCAACCGCCTGCGATCTACGGGCGAAAGGAATGAACAGATGAAGAAGCACGCACTACTTATTGCATGTGCCGCCCTGGCCAGTGCAACCCTTGCGGATACGATTATCGATTTCAACGGGCAAAGCACGACGGGGAACGATACCTATTATCGTCCGACCACGGATGGCATCCATGATTGGAACGATTCCGGCGCGATGTTTAGCATGGAGGTTTCGTGGAGCGGCGGGGCTTGGGACGGAATGACCTATTCCAGCGTGAACGACACGACGACCACCGGATTCGGAAACCAGTACGCCGTCTATGGCGATGGGATGGGGCGGGGGGATGCAGGTTCCTATGCCGTTTCTTTCCAACCTTTTGTTCAGCGTCCGGTCATCACTCTTCCGGTGGCAACGACGGTTCGGGGATTCTATGCCAACAATACCACCTATGTCGCGTTGACCATGCTCAATGGAGAAGGCTCCGCGCGGGAATTCACTACAGCGAGCAATGATGTGTTTACGCTGACCATCGAAGGATTTGA
>JAUXGY010000188.1 GCA_030621805.1 Kiritimatiellales bacterium
TTGCAGGCTTGGGAGAGGGAGCCTGAAAAACTATTTCTGCCAGCCGGCGATGACGGGGTTGGCTTCGTTGAATATTTCGTCGGGAACGTTGACCTCGAAGATCAATGTTCCGCCCCCGGTTTTATCAACGTCTCCTCCCACGATAATCTGTCCCGTGATTGATCCTTGGCCTGCGGTTTGTGAAAAATCCCCGGTTCTCGAATAGAATAACCCTTCGCTGTCGCCGTTAGAACCATAGCTAATGTTGCCGGTTCCCGTGGCTGCGGCAATGCCTTCGCCGTTCTCTATAATGCCTCCTCCTGCTACAATTTTGATGTTGCCGGTTGCAATGACGGTTCCGGTAATGTTTGCCGAGATCGTCACGTCGCCATCAACGAAGATGATTCCGCTCATATCTGAATCGAGCCGCGTTTTGCCGGTATAGATTGCATCCGCTTTGTTGTAGAATTTACTGAGGTCGATGATGGGGGTGGCAATGGTAGAAACGGATATCTCGCTTTCGGTAACCGACCCTGGATTGTTGCTTACTAGGGGAGCTGTTGCATCACCGGTGATGGTTTTGTTCTTTAAGTCGATTTCCTCTGAAGAACTCATGCTCACCTCAACAGCCATACTTCCGTTTACCACGACCGGGCCATTGAGGTGGATGACCAGCTCAGGATTGCCGACGGCCAGCCCGCCGCCGCTGAATTTTCCGGTGCCGCCTCCGGCGATGGCTTTGGAGAAGGCTTCCATTGGGTTTTCCGGGCCGTAGTTGGTGTCCTCGATCACGGTCTCTGCCTCGGCCGAGGAGGCTCCGCAGGTTCCAATTGAGTTAACAATGACATACTGGCCGCTGTTTACATTGGAGATGATTAGGGTGAAGTCTCCGTCGCCATAGCTGCTTGTGAGTGGAGTTCCGGCGGTGTGGGTGTTGCTGGTGTCGATTCGGAATGCGGTAGGGTTGTCGCGGTTGTCGAAATCGGCGCGCAGGATGGAATAGGCGAATTCGATGCCGGCCTCGGCGTAGGCGGTCGCCTTGACTTTGTCTCTTAAGAGTTTTCCGGTGAAGATGCTTTGTTGTCCCATTTTTAGCAACATGCTGAATGTGATGGCTAGGACAGCCATGATTCCTATCACCGTGAAGAGTGCGTAGCCGCTTTTTTTTCTGTTTTCCTTTTTCATGATTCTGCCCTCTGGCCTTTTAAAGGCCGCTGTTGCGTGGGGTGATTTCGGCTTTTATTGAAGATGTGACCTTCCGCGATTGTTGATTCATGGCCTGAGACTTTTTGTAGATTTCCAGATCGACAATGAGCGCCGATTGCAGAGGTTTCCCATCTACGAGCAGTTCAAAGTTGCCGCAGTTGGGGCCTTTGGCGAATAAGCCCTGAATATTCACCATCCGTCGCTCTCCTGTCCATTTAATGGTGACGTCTTTAAGGATCGGGGTCTCCGTTCTTGTTGCTGAATCCGATTCCATGAGGGCTTGGAATTGAATGTATCGATTGAGTGGCGGGGCGAAAGAGAAGGCGTGGCTGGTTTTATTCGTCCATGGTATGCTCAAAAGATCAAAGAGGTTTGGACCCGTTCTAACTTTGAATTCGATGCTGCTTTCGCCTTCGGTATCCCACGACATATCAGTAAATATGGGGATGCCGTTTAGCATGGTATCGAAAATATCCGAGGTGTAGGTGCCTCTTTCGACATAACTGGCGGTGATGTTGGCGAGCCCATGAAGATTAAATGAAGGGGCATACGTCGCTCCCGGAATGCTGCTGGACAGCATGTTCCAGTTCGGTAATAGAACCGCATCAAGCTGGTCATGATCTTCTCCAGAACTAATGTGGGCAATCTGGGTGGTGGGTGCCGTCCCTTGATTGATTGCCCGGAGGTCTCGCCATATTTTCGGTGCGTCATTCCCGCTTCCGCCGATGATGGCGTAGGTGATGATATAATTTTTGTCGGTGCTGATGGGCAGATCTATCCAGTCTGTGGTTGCTGTCCCTTTGGCGGGGATTTCGACCGCAGTGTTGTTGCTGAATTTTCCTAGAAGGGCTCCGGATTTTATGATCATAGCCGTTGTGTTAGAGGACGCGCTTTCCCCGATGTAGACATGGTCGATTTTCAGAGATTGATCGGATGCGGCAAAGGTTAGTTTGCAGCGCGCCCCGTTGCAGTCCAGAAAGTTCCCGTTGTTTTCAATATTTGCGCCTTTGATTAAGGTGCGAATGACGGTGTATTCCAGATTATTGGTCGGGGTGTACCCCCCCGAATAATCACCGGTTTGCGTTTCTGCTTCCCAAGTGAGATCATTTCCCTCGAGTTTTACCACGACATCTACGGGAGCAAGGTCGTAATCCGTCATGATTTTAGTTTTTTCTGTGGCCGAGAATTGGCCGCCAAAGTTGGTCTCTTCCCAGCAGTCATTGGCGAGTTTGATGCTGAAGTAATCGCCGCTCCTACTTGCAGGGAAGTGGAGGTAGTGCTTTCCAATGTAGGAGGGGTTGTATTTATTGACGGGCGTGATGCCGCTGTTTCCGGTTCGTTCTTGATCTTCGGCTTCGCGGTAGCGATAGGAGGGGGAGGCCATGAGTTTGTCGATTCCAATATCGTAGCCCGAGCTTCTCGGATCTTTTCCCGTGACCCTGAAGGTAAAGATATGGGGCCCGGGGTCCAGCAGAACATAGCCCATGGAGACTTCTTCCAGCTTTCCATTTTGCGGGTCGTAACCGCTGAAGAGCCCGATCCGGGGGTTGAGTTCCCAGTCGAGCAGGTTTGCAAAGATAATCTTAGAGGAGGCGGTACCGTCACCGGCGACGCCGTCTCCATTTCCTGCTGCCACAACGCTGTTTAGTTGGGTTTGCCGCGCATGGTCCGAGAGGGCGTCATTACGCGGAGTAATGGTCGTCCTAACCAGTTCATCGGGGGTGGCAGGGCGGATGTGGTAGAGAATGGTTTCATCCCAAATGATCTCTTTGGATACAGGGTCGCGATTGAGTCTGCCGGTTGATGGATTGATGTGGGCGATAGGAAAACTGATGGCCGTGTAGGGTGGGGTTCCTTCGGGATAGTAGAATATCTCGTCCATGGAGGAGAGTCGCAGGTCCTTTTTAAGGTGTTCGATCGCCATCTGCACGTCGAGGTCGAGTTCATACTGGATATCACTTTGGTTTGTGTTTTTCAGCAGGAAGATATAGCCGGAGAGGGCCAGAGCGAGTGCCATCACAAGAATGGTTGTGGATGCCACGACCTCAATCAGGGTGAATCCCTTTGCGCTTGTTTTATTCATTATATTTGCCTGTGATTTTAATCCGCTATTTATAGAAGGTGTGCCATATAGGATTTGAGATGCTCGCCCTCCCCTTCGAAACCTAGGGTAACGGGGTTCCTGATCTCTACCAGAACATCGATGTCGAGCCGGTAATCATTATGTGCGTCTGCAGTGATGGTGGTGGTGCGGCGGAATTTACCGTTTATGCTGTCATGGGTGCCTTCTGCATTCACGATGACGCCATTTTCTGTCATGGCAAAGATTTGGGAATAATCGGCCCGTCGCATGTTGCGCACCTGCTCGACTTGATTTTTTGCAATGTTGATGGCCGTGTAGTGTGCGCGCGCCTTGTCCGCGAGTTGGCGATGGGTCAGGATTACCCGGGCGGCACCGGCAATAAAGGTTGCAAGAATAGCCAAAGCAATCATGGTTTCCACCATCGTGGCACCCCTGCGTTGCTTTCGTTTTTCTTCCCCGATGTATGTGGTCTCTTCTCTCATATAGTATTACCGAAACTTAACTTCCGTCTATATCAAGCAAACCACATGCCAGATTTGAAGGGTTTTGGTACTAATTCAGATAATGGGTCGTAAATAAGGGAAACGATCTTTGGTTAACCGGAAATAGGGCACAGTACTTTTAGAGGAGCACTTGTTTTATTGTGCCGATGCGAAAAAGGGGATTAATTGGGGAGGGATAAGCGTACGCTTCGACCAAAATAAAGCCCATGGCTTGAGTGTTTCAAACCATGGGGTGGGAGATATGTATGTGCGGATATGAATTAACGATTAATTCGATAGAAACGGTGTCCCTTTGCTGGTTCGCCGCCGGAAGTGGCCGGGGTGAAGTCATCCAGGAAGTGGGTACTGCTTCCGCTGGCCTCAATGAACCCGTTGCTAAGGAAGAGCTGCCAAAGCATATTACTAGCCCCTAGATCATCGGTGTATTCAATCCAATACGTGTTTCCTGAAATGGAGTTGAATGCGATGCCCAGCTCCTGATCAACGGTCCATCCGATCGAGTTGATCTCGAAATTCTCCGGCCAGACCGCTTCCACCATCAGGGTCGGTGGGCATTTTCCATTGTCATTCCAAAGGTCATAAATTTCCTGACCTTTGGTGTCGGTATGGTTTTCATCCCGAAGGAATTCGATAAACTCCTTGCTGGTGCTCTGGTAGTAGAGTTGCACGTCGGCACGTGTCGCGCCTTCCGGCAGGGGGAAGTAACTTTCGTCCCAATACTGTCCGTCTTCATAGTGATGACCAACAGGTGCTCCACCAAATTTTTCAAATTCGGCATTAATGAAACCGCGCGGAGGAATCCGGTTGTCTTCAAAGATCTGGTTGTTGAGCACGAAGTGGAGCGATGGGCCGGGCTCAAAGGGTTCCTCGCGGTCAGGATTCAACTCGTTAAGTGTTGCTGCCAGATTGGTTCCAATTCCGGGGTGGATTTCATAGACCGTTGTGTCGGTGTTCAGAATACCGGTATCATAATCATAGCCACCTAGCTCATCGAGCAGCGTGTCGCTGTCATCATAGAACCGGACGTTGATCCAGATACGGCGCCCTTCCGGATAGCCGGAAGGAAGTTTGTG
>JAUXGY010000391.1 GCA_030621805.1 Kiritimatiellales bacterium
CGGCAAACTCCCCACAGGTATCAACCCACAAAAAGGGATTGGTTTTCTTTTCCTCGGCCAACGTTGCGAAGATGGCGGCGGCGGGATCGGTGCGGTAGAGATCGAGGCGGGCCTTTATATCTTCGTTGTCTGGCTCGACGCTCAGTGCGAACGCCATGTTGTCGACGAGATAGTCGTGTCCGCCGAAGATGCGGGTGTCGGCCGGCAGTTCGCAGAGTGTCCGCAGGCTGGAGAAAAGCTGTTCGGCCGTGCCGCCCAGTAACCGTCCGCAGGCCCCATTGATCAACGTGTCTCCCGCAAAAAATATTTTTAGTTCAGGGAAGTGGTAGCATTTGTGTACCGCCATGTGTCCCGGTGTCGATATCGATTCACAGATTGTTCCCAGCATTGGAACGGTGCCCGGTTCTATACCGGGACTGGTGGACTGCACGCCCAGTCGATCCTGAATTACGCGACACCCGCCGACATGGTCGTGGTGTGTGTGGGTGATCAACAGCTTTTGTAGACGCAGATCATTTTCTTCCAAAGCATGGAATACGGGCTGTGCTTCCCCCGCATCAATCAGGACCGCCTCACCATCGCGGCAGACGAGATAGACAAAGTTGTCGCGCAGCACCGGCACCGCCAGTACTTCATGGGATTCAAACTGAAACCGAGCAACTTTCATGCAAAGACATTGAACCACGAAATACACCAAACACACGAAAAAACTTTCCGGAATCGGTTTCGTGTCGTTCGTGTGTTTCGTGGTCAATAAAACACAGCAATCCAAATGGTCTTTTCGGTGGTGGAAGTTGACTCAACACGATGCCGCTGGTGGGCGGGAATCAACAAGTGATCCCCCGTGTTAAGCTCGACACGTTCATCGCCCACCGTGAGTACGGCGAATCCCGAAACCAACAGCACCCATTCGTTCTGATCCTGATCATACCAAAACCCCGACGGCGACGCATGACCGGCGGAGACTATCCGCTCAATCTTCACGTTTTCGTTTTCCGCCAGCACCGTGAACAGCTCTTCCGGCAGGTCCGCGGGAATCTCTTCAAATAGATTTCTTTTCATTAGGCATCTCCACATTAGTCCCGTAGGGTATAGCTCATGTTTCCCCTACTGACAATTTTTGCGGGCTCGTTTGTAGTCGGGCTTTCCGGCGCCATGGCGCCGGGTCCCGTGCTGACGGTCGCCATCAGCGAAACGCTCAAGCGCGGCTTCAAGGCCGGGCCACTGATTGTGCTGGGTCATGCGATCCTCGAAATTATTCTTCTTCTTTTGATTGCCGGCGGGCTCGGCCCCTTCTTCCAGCATCCGACCGTAACCACCGTATTCCTTTCAGCGGGCGGAGCCGTACTGCTCTGGATGGGTGGCCAGATGATTATCACCAACAAAAAAACAACCAAGGATGCATTGAATGCCAAAGGGGCGGAGTCGCCCTACGGCCCCGTGCTGGCTGGCATTGTACTCAGCGTATCAAATCCGATCTGGATTATCTGGTGGGTGACCGTCGGCATGGGCTTCGTCATGCAGTCACTACAGTTTGGAATCGCCGGCCTGCTCAGCTTTTATTTCGGGCACATCCTTGCCGACCTCGCATGGTACAGCTTCGTATCCTTCAGTGTCTCCGCCGGACGCCGCTTTTGTTCGCCCATGCTCTATCGCGTTGTATTCATTGTGTGCGGCATCGCGCTCCTCGGCCTCGGCGGTCTCTTTATTGCCAAGGCGATTTAACTCGCCCCTACATATCGATATCCATCGTAGCGCGGGGATATCCGTGAGCAGCCAACGCATAGGCACCAATCAGGATAAAATCAACCTGCTCGGCGTTTAAGGCAAACAATATGTCTCTGTAATCTTCGTTCAGGATCATGGGAAGGACTCAGTGAAGCGACTTCGCGGGTTAATGGCCAGACAAGGGCAAGCCGAGACTCAATGGTGCCCGGCACAAAATTATCGTCGGTGTGACTGCTTAGGTTTTCCTTGTATGTACATTGTCTATCCACTCCCAGAGAGTGCCTGTTTCTGCATGATTTGGCAACCAAAGGGCACGCGGTATTTCCCCGCCTCAATTTACTCATCTCTCAACGAATGAAACAAAAAAACCTGAACTCCGCAGGGGAAAATCTCCGACGAGCGGTTGCCTAATAGATTTCTCCATGTAGCCGCGATCCGAGATCGCGGGGCGTGCGCATGGCCCTCCTGCCGGGGCGGGGTCTCGGCCCCCGCCCTACATATCGCCAAGCAGAAGGCGCAGGACGATGTTGGCCTGCATGTGTGCGGCAATGCCGACGCGGGGCGCCATGAGGCCGCAACCGGGTGCGGCGCCGGTTTCGAGGTCGCCGACCACATAAATACGATTCCCCATTTTACGTACGCCGATGGTTTCGCTGGAGCCATAGCCCGCTAGACCGGAGGCGGCGACGATGGGCTT
>JAUXGY010000362.1 GCA_030621805.1 Kiritimatiellales bacterium
CTTGTCTTCCTAAGACCGCTTGGCCTCCGACTTGGTTCGGCGGGTTGTTGCTCCTGTTGTTCTTGTTCGCCGGGCTCCGTTTCCGGTTGCTCGGGTTCTTGTGGTTCTTCTTCCTGATCTTCCTGCTTCTCAGGGTCTTGCTGTTGTTCTTGGTTTTCCTGCTGGTTTTCGTTCTCGTTTTTTGGATCTTGCTGTTGTTGCTCCTGCTGTTTTTCCAGAAGCTCCTTCAGGCGTTTAAGCTTCCCATCTGCGGGATAGAGGGCGAGTCCCTGTACCACAAGGTTGCTGGCACTGGTGGTATCGCCCTGAATGTAGAAGCTCGCCGCCGGATGGAAAAACTGGGCGTCGCTCTCGGAGGATTCCGCAAAGGCACCCGAGGCGGCGAATCCGAAGATCAGGATGGATAGGTGGGTCTTCATTTAATCATATTCAACGTTGAGAGTTCCTGAATGATCTTCAAGACCTCTTGGTTTTTCTGGATCATCTCTTCGTATTGCTTCTTCAGGTCCGGTTTGATGTCGTAGGCATACTTCCGGTTGTCGGTCTCGGTTGTCAACCGCTGTGCGGCGAGTATATACTGGTAGCCGTTGATTTGCTGAAGGGCAATTTTTAGGTCGCGCTCCGCCTCTTCGACCGCGTTGCGCAGTAGTTCCAGACGTGCGGCGATCTTTGGAAGATACTGCTTTGACTCTCCGTGGTCGGGGGCGACATTCTCGAGGAGATGTTCAAACTGCACCTTGGCTTGCTGGTAGTTTTTTTGCGCATCCTTCGCTTTATACTCCTGCAACAGCGATTCGGCGTGGTCGAACAGCCACTTGCCTTGGGTATATTCCAGCGTCAGTTGCAGTTGCTGCGCGCGCTCAAAGTTTTGTTTGGCGGCGAGGTCCTCCGGATCGAGCAGGATGGCCTTCTCGAACATATCGCTCGCCCGAAACGCCAGCTCAGCGGCGAGGCCAATTTGCTCCGGGCCTGTCATCACCGTGGTTCGAGCGAGCAGGGCATTGCCACGGTTGAAGTAGGCCTTCGCCTGTAATTCCAAATCCGTCGTGCGCAGAGCCTCGTTGAACGCCTGTTCTGCCTTCTCAAAATCGCCGTTTCGGTAGTGCGCATGGCCGAGGTTGTAGTTCCCGATATTCGGAAATTCCAGCACGGTTTTTTCCAGCAATACGACCGCGTTGGTATAGTCGCCCGCCCCGTACGCCTTCAATCCCTTCCGCATGGCCGACCGCGGGGTCTCTTCGGAGTGAACGGTCAAAGTGAAACAGCTGAGAATAACGATGACCGGTAAACACAAAGCCATTTTTGATTTTTGATTTTTGATGGCCGATTTGTGGAACTCAAGCGGCGTTGGCCTTTTTTTAAAAAAGGGCTGTCGCAGACCCGAAAATCTAAAATCTAAAATTAAAATTCGAAAATAGGATTTCATCACGCATATCCTCTTTTCACAGAACGAACCGTTGCTTCCACAACCAACAAAACGAGTGCCGCGCCCAATAGCCACTGGAAGCGTTCTGTCCAGATTTTGGCCATGCGCGATTCGCGTTCCTCGCGCTGGAGCTCGGCGATGCCCTGCTGATAGACGCGCTCCAGGCCAAAGTCGCCCGGGGCGGAGCCGACGTAGAAGCCGTCTGTTTCGAAAGCCAGGCGTTTGAGCATGCTTTCGTTCAGCGAGCTCTTGACCACGTTGCCGTCGCTATCCTTCACAAAGCCATCCGAGGTTTGGATCAGTTCACCCTCCCGGGTGCCGACGCCGATAGCGAAGACGCGGATTTTTTCCTTCTTCAAGCGGGGAAGAAGAGCGAGCGGATCGCCCGTGTGGCCCTCACCATCCGAGATCAGAATGATCACCTTATCAGCCTGAGTTTCCGTTTCGAAGCTGTCGATCGACTCCTCCAGAGCCTGGAAAAGGTCGGTTCCGCCGAGCGGGATGATCCCGGCATAGACATCGTCGAGCATCATTAGGAACGCGGCATAGTCGATCGTTGCGGGGCATTGCAGGAAGGCATCGCCCGCAAAGGCGACGAGTCCGATGCGGTCGCCCTTGAGCTCGTTCAGCAGATCGCGTACCCCCCACTTAGCCTGTTGCAGGCGATTGGGCTTGATGTCCTGCGCGAGCATGCTTTTCGAGGTATCGAGCGCCACCATGATGTTCAATCCACGTTGATGCACCTTCTCCCATTTAAACCCCCGCTGCGGACGGGCCACGGCAACCAAAGCCAGTGCCAGCGCCAGTATGCGCAGGACGTTTTTTGTGCGCCGCCGCTGGGTTGAATGCCCCGGAAGCATCGCCGTCCATAGCCCTTTGTCAGCCATTCGGGCCAGTAGCTTTTCGCGCCGCTGGATCATCAGCCCCGTAATGAACAGCAGCGGAAGCAAGGCCAGCAGCCACATCAAAAAATTTGGATCGTTCCATTTCATAAAAATTTAACTCGTAACGAGTAATTCATAACTCACACTTCTTACGCATTACGCATTACGCATTACGCATTACGCATTAATTAAGGTAGCCTCCCCACCTTCGTTAATCCCAAAACCTGTTCCATCATCAGAAGCAATGCCCCCACAATGATCCACCCCTTGGAGATTTCCTCGAAGCG
>JAUXGY010000457.1 GCA_030621805.1 Kiritimatiellales bacterium
AGAGCAGGACCGTGAGTATGCGGTAAATGCGGATGGTATTCCCCTTCATAGTATCCCCTTATCTTTTCAGACCTTTTCGTGTTCTTATCTGTTTATTACGTTACCCCATTCGTGCGTCGAAGAGTATCTAATACCAATAAATCCGCAAGGGATATCTGGTTTGTTTGTGGCGTTTATTGCGGCGAACCGAATGCAATCAAACAGAGCGGGGAGGGGGAACAATTTATGGGGATTTACTGGAGGAGGATTTAATTTTCAAAAGAAGACTTTTACACGCATCCGAAATCTGTTTTGAGCTGGAATCGGCGGCCGCAATAAGAGGAAAAAGGGCGATGTCCCCGGCTGAAATAAGCCGTTGTTCGGCAAACTCCTGAAAGTCGATAACGGTCGTATAAGATCTGGAGGATGAGCCAAAGAGTCCGATGCTTGGGGATGAATCCATGCTGTCGTCCGAACGTCCGCCCACCGGGGCAAGCAACGGGATGAGTAGCGGGATGTATTCGCGGGGAACCTCGCGCTGGGTAGCCTGTAGAGTTTGGGTGGCATACTCCTCTTCCGTCATATCAGGGGATTGGGTGTAGGGCGGCTTGAATTCGGGGTTGAGCGCGGTAGCCGCTCCCCATAGATCGAGGCGCCAAGAGGGAGCACCCTCCCAAGAGGATCGTTTGCTGAACCACTGCCTTCCTGCGGGGGTGGCCCGCGTCTCGACGGCTTTGACGGTTGGTGCAACACTGGGTTTCCCGATGGTCTCCAACGCGCGGAAGGCGTGTTCGCGAATGTTGGGGGCTTTGTGGGAAACGGCTTTAATCAGGGTAGGGATCGCTACCTCGCCCATTTCCGCCAGTTGCATGACAATGGAATCATCGATTCCTTCTGCTTTCGGCGGCATCTTGGCGATGAGGTAGAAAATGCGGAGTTTTCCATCTGAGGGAACTGCGTCTATGCCCTCAAGGATGATTGCGGCACTTTGGCGAGCCTGTGCATTTTTTCCGTGCAGGGCATCGAGCGCATAGGGTGCTGCGAACGATCCGCTGGCAATAAGCGTGTTGACCGCGATTTCACGAAGGGCGCTATGTTCGTCGCCAATCAAAACGGAGAGGGCCTCTGCGGCTTCCTTTCCGCCAATGCTGTGGATTGATTCCGCGCAGGCGAGGCGAAAAGAATAGGACGGAGACTCGACCTTGGCCGCCAGCGGTGCGATGGATTTTGGGTCGTTAATCAAACCAAGAGAAACGGCTGCTGCAGTGGCGATTCGCTCGTCGGGGGCATTCAATCGTTCAATTAAGGGATCGATTGCCTGGGTTGATTTCATCGTCCCCAGCCCGTTGATTGCCAGCATTCTTGGCCAGCGATCCTTGAGTTTAAGTGCGGTAATCAAGTGGGTTTCAGCGGACTCGGTATCGATGGATATAAGGGATTGGATGGCCGCGACAACCAGCTGCGAATCCGTATGGGTGAGCAGTGCCGCCAGCGGTTCGACGGCCACTTCGGCTTTCATTTCACCCAGCGCTTGAGCGGCCGGGATGCTCATTCTCCGGTTGGCATCACCGAGCGCAGCAAGCAATTTTTCAACGTTACCCTCTGCCTTCCACTCGGCAATGCCCTCCTTGGCGGGGGGTTCGCATCCCACCAGACCGAGCATGAACAGGGCGGCCAGCAGGTAGAAGATGGAGGTGGTTTTTCCTTGTTTCATAGTACTTCTTCTTTCGAGTTATTGTGGATTTAATTTCGAGGGTTTTAGATGTTTTAGAGGGTTATATCAAGGAAATCGGCAAGCAGGTTACGCAGGATATGTTCTGCGGCGGCGACTTCGCTTTCATGCCCGGGATCGGCGGTAAGTCGGATTTGGACCCGCCCTTTGCTGGGATAGAACCCGAGATCCAC
>JAUXGY010000325.1 GCA_030621805.1 Kiritimatiellales bacterium
TTTAAGTCCTGTTGTTTTGTGCTTTCTGTGCATTCTCGTGGTTAACTCTCTTCATGCGGCACCGCGTATTTCCTGCGATTCGCCGAAGTATGATTTTGGGACGTTGATCGGTCAGGAGAAGATTACGCATGAGTTTGTGCTGTGGAACCGAGGCGATAGCCCGGTGGTCATCGCGAAGATTAAGAATTGTTGCGGGGTGACGTCATCGATCAAGCCGATGGTTATTTTGCCGGGCTCGAATGCGGTATGCAGGGCTGTTTTTGCGACCCGCAATCGCTATGGAAAGCAGGACAAGCAAATCCTAATTGCTTCGAATGACCGGAAACATCCATATTTTGAACTGAAGATGACCGGTACGCTTCAGCGCCCGGTGGAGTTTTTCCCGCGCTTGGTACGCCTTGGAACGCTACTTCCTGACACCGATCTTTCGCACACCATCACCGCCACCAACCTGCTCGAAAAGGCGGTGGAGCTAGCATCGGTGAAATCGACCATTCCCGGAGTCATGGCGAACGTTGTAGGTGGGATCGGCGATCCCGCGTCCGCCGGCCACCGAGATCTTGGGTCTCAGCTACAGCAGCGGAGTTGGACCGTTGAGCTTCGTTCCTCGGGGCCGTTGGCGGTGGGCAAGCTGAATGGCCAGATTGTGCTGAACTTTTCTTCGGGGACGGTGAAGGTTCCGGTGATGGGAACGGTGAAGCCGATCATTCAAGTGGTGCCTGATCAGATTCGGTTCTCGACCCGCTCCTCTAAAGCAACCGAACGACTCATCATGCTGCGAAGCGGGGATGGCCGGGCGTTCGAGGTTCTTTCTGCCAAGCTGGAGAAGAGCGAGGGGTCGGTGGAGGCTAAAAAGCTGGCCGAGGGATGCTGGCAATTGAAGGTGTCCGTTGTACCGAATAGTCTTTCGGTGGGGTCGGCGGTTGCGGTTGAAACCTCCTGCAAGGGGCAACCCAAAAGAGTGATTCCACTATCGGTGCGAGATTAGGCATGACCTGCCACAACCAAAAAATAAACCATAGGAATTTCAGCAACGGATTAATATGAAGCAACGGAAAGTAAGGATGATCTTGCTACAGATGCTGGCCATTGTGGTGGTGGGTGGTTTGTTGGGAGGGGTGGTGAATCTTGTGCGACCTAATGGAATTCCTTGGGTGCAGGATTGGGGTAACTATGTGGAGGCGAAGGCTTCGGAGGCGGGGATTGATGTGGTTCCGCTGAGGAGGGTTTTTTCCTTTTATAATGCGGGAGAGCACCTGTTTGTGGATGCGCGGTCTTTGGAGGAATATGGCAAGGGTCATATTCCGAAGGCTATTTCGCTTCCGTTTGAGGCGTTGGATGAGCGGTTCGAGGCGTTGGATCAAATCCTGTCGTCGGAACTCCCCGCGATTGTCTATTGCAAGAACCGGGAATGCGACGATGCGTTGTTGCTGGCGGTCGAGCTGCGGGAAATGGGGAAAACGAACCTGCTCTATTATGTGGATGGCTTTGAACTGTGGGAGGAATCGGGATGTCCGGTGGAGACAAAATGATTCCGGTGTGACTGGTTGATTTGACAAAATGATTGTGGACAGAATGATTGCAGTGCAGATGCGGTTAAAGAAACTGACATGGGGCGGGGTTCGATAGAACGAGTTTTGTTTTTGGTCTCTGATGAATTATCTTGTCCATAATTATTTTGTCGGATTCTTTTATTGCGGCTGTGAAGTAGAATGATCGGTGCGGTGGGTTGGTTTAACAGAATAATGAACCGTGCCTTTGGCACTATTTTACGTTGTAAAATTATTTATCGCTATGCTTTCAGATGGACCCCGAGCAAAGCGACGGATAATTTTCGGAGAAAATAACGAAGTGGTTCAAATGATTTTATAAAGATGATGAATCTCAAAACAGATTCTATATGGGTGCGGTATGGCCGTGTGGTGGCTATCGCTATTTTGGCGGGAGTATTTGGTGGGTCGGGGTTGCAGAAGATGGTTAATCCATCGGGGTTTTCGCTTTCGGTGTTCCGGTATCACCTGCTTCCATACGATGCGGTGAATGCCGTTTCCCTGTGGATTACGGGGGTGGAGCTTGCGTGTGCTTTTATCCTGCTGTTTGTATCCCGGTTACGGGCGGCGGCATTGTGGACGATCCTTGGCTTGTTGTTGGTGTTTTCGTTCGGAATCGGTATCAATTTGCTACGGGGCACTACCATGGCCTGCGGTTGCTTTTCTACCTTGCCCATGGCGCATCTCATCGGCTGGCTTGGGGTATTGAAGAATGTGGGGTTAATGATGTTGGCGACCTACCTTCTGGCTGTTCCGGCGGGATTCAATTCCTCAGGAAAATTCCACGGGATGTGGCGTTGAAATTGCTAGTAATAGGGACAATAATACGCAGGAAGTTGAAGAGAGAGGACGATTCCTATGATTCCAGAATGGTTGAGCTTGATTGATGTAGCATATGTAGCGGTGGCGCTATTGTTTGCGTTGGGGGGATTTCAGAACGGGTTTGCTGGGCAGGTGGCGCATATCATCACCTTTGTGGCCTTGGGCGGATTTCTATTTTTTGCCTACCCGCCGATCTTTAGTTATCTGGGCCGTGTGTTTCGCAACTTGCCCGACACCTACATGATGTGGCTGATCCTTGCAGGGCTGGCGGTGCTGACGATTGTCTTCTTTATCTTGGTCAGCAAACTATTGGCCAATGTATTGAAAACGCAAATTTCCGATCGGTCGGATCGAACCTATGGCTTTACTTTGGGGTTTATTCGCGGAGCAATGGTGACTCTGGTCGTCATGATCTTTCTCGTGATTCTGGGCACACCCAAATTCTTTGACACGTTTAGCCAGAAATCCCGGGTAGGGAAGCTCGTCTGCTACGAATTGGTTCCTCGCATCCAACCCCACATGACTCGCGCCGTACTTGAAGAGCGTGTCGATCAGCTGCGCGAAGCACTGATCTATCAAGAAGAAGCCGGTGT
>JAUXGY010000412.1 GCA_030621805.1 Kiritimatiellales bacterium
AAAAGAACAAAAGGCACCAGCACCTTGTATTCCCGCGAGAGGAAGGCCATGGCTCCATCGGCAACGAAGCCTCCGATTTCTCTAAGCTTAGGGTTCTCGACTGGCTGCCTGAAAATCCACCGTGTTTTTACCGCCGCGTAGCCGAGCGCCAGCAAACTACCTCCCGCCACGATCCATAAAGTCCAACCCAAGGTATTCATCAGCATTCCCTTTTATTGCGGCGGTGCGTTTTCACAGGCCGGTTGTTCTCGGCGACGAGCCTATTCGCATATTCATGCACTAGAGAGATGTGAGCATAGTAGTCATGTTTTGTTTTTCTGCAAGAACTCTAAAATTCAAATATCGGACAGATCGTGTCTCGCGAAGAGAATTGTGAGCGGGGTTAAAAAAAAGGGGTGTTCCAGATGCGGATCATTCCGAGGCGCGAACGAAGCGGGCGATGAACATGCCGTCGCCGGGGCCGTCCCATGGCCAAATCTGTAGCATTCCTTCGGTTTGCTCTCCGTCCAGAGGGTTGGCGAAGGGGTCGAGCTTGAAGGTGGGATTTTGGTCGAGGAAGCGCATGACGACTTCTTCGGTTTCGGGGCGGGTGAAGGTGCAGACGGCGTAGACGAGCGTTCCGCCGGGTTTCACGCACCATGCAGTGCTACTGAGAATCTTGAGCTGGCGGCTGGCATATTGAATCACATCTCGCTTGGAGGAGCGCCAGCGGGCATCGGGATTACGTGGCCAGGTGCCCCAGCCTGAGCAGGGGGCATCGACGAGCACGCCGTCGAAAGTTTTGCTGAAAGGTTCGTCGCGGGCGGCGTTGTGCGGCTGAGTGCGGATGTTGCGGATGCCGTATTTGCGTGCCCGTTTTTTGAGCTCCTTGAGGGCGGTGATGCGGGTGTCGGTGGCGAGCACCTTTCCATCCTGCTCCATCAGATCCATAAGGTGGAGGCTTTTACCGCCGGCTCCGGCGCAGCAGTCCCACCAGTCGGCGCCTTTTTGCGGGGCACAGATGTGGCCGACGCATTGCGAGGCGATGTCCTGCACAACGAATTTCGCAGTGAGGGAGGAGAGCGCGTTAGCTAGGCTGATGCCGCCGGCGACGGAGAGGGCGGGGGCCAGCTGGCTGTGGATGGTGCTGGGGACATCGCGGTCGGCCAGAGCCTGAACGAGCTCATTGGCGGCGGCTCGCGTACGGATCCAGGTGGGAGGGCGTTGCTGGAACTGTTCAAGGCATGCGAGGGCGCGGTCCGGGTCGATCATGCTTACGAAGTCCGGCAGGGCGAGATCGGAGAGTTCCAGCGGTTCGAAATCAGGGGCGTCTTTGAACCATGTATTGAGGAGAGCGGCCTTTTCGGCCAGAGGCTTTTTGCCGAGAGGTTCGACGGGGCAGGGGAGGGTGCAGCGGCCTTCAAGATATCGGAAGCTTTCGCTGAGTTTGGTGGAGTCGAGCGCCACTCCGAGTAGACAGGCTTCGGCGGCTGGGAGCTTTAGTTGGACAATGGTCCAGCCATACCATCTGAAATAGGAGAAGATGGCTTGCGAAAGAAAACGGCGGTCGCGTGATCCGAGTTCCTTGTGCGATCGTAGGTGCTGGGCGAGGAGCCCGTCGGCGGGCCGCCCTTCTTCGATGACGAGCCGGGTAATTTCGGGAAGTAGCTCTGCGAGCATTTCGGTATGGCGGCGCAGTACTTTTTCCGGGAGGGGTCTAGGCTGGGGCTTGTTGTCCATAAAATCGCATTTCTGGGTTGTACCCATCTTCGGTGGCGGGTATTTAAGTGCTTCATTACTTGAGGGGATGGAAAATGTCAAAGGAACTCGGATATGTATTAGTGACGCCTTATATGCTGCGGAAATCGCGGACAGGCGGGGTGCTGGGTCGGTTATTGAGCACCACGGGACTCGACTTGGTGGCCGCACGAATGTTTGGCCCTTCTAAAGAACTCGTGCGACGCCATGCCGAGTTGATTCGTTCCAACACGGAGGTAGAGCCGGAAAGGCGCGAACTGCTTGCCGATTATATCGAGCGTGAGCTTTCCCCAACCGTTGATGGGCAGTGCCACCGCGTCCTCATGCTTCTCTTTGAGGGTGAAAGTGCCATCCGGAAGCTGCGCGATGCCATTGGCGGGTTCGAGGACTCCATCGAAAGCGCGGATACCCTTCGCGGAACCTACGGGGATTATATTAAAGCGCTCGATGGCTCCATCACCTATTTTGAACCCGCCGTGCTGGTGGGTCCAACCATGCAATCCGTTAAGAACACCCTCGGCCTCTGGGCGGAGTTTTCCGAGTC
>JAUXGY010000073.1 GCA_030621805.1 Kiritimatiellales bacterium
ATGGATCTCATCCCGCTCGAATCCGACGACGACGGCGGTGGCGAGCGCGAGATCCGCGTGAGTGCCTATGCCGCCAAACTGATGGAACTCGAAACCGCCGAAGCCTCCCGACACTTCGCCTCGGCTGAAATTCGTATGATCGGAAAGGTGGACTACGACGAAACACGCGTGGCCTATATCTCCGCATGGTTCCCCGGCAGGATTGATCGTCTATTTGTCGACTACACCGGCGTGTCGGTTCAGCAGGGAGATCATCTGGCCGAGCTCTACAGCCCCCAATTGCTCACCGCCCAAGAAGAGCTGATCCAAGCCATCCAAACGCTGAAAAAACTCAGAAATTCCGACAGTACCTTCCTGCTTGAAAGCGCCGAAAAAACCATCGGCGCCGCCCGCGAAAGACTGCGCCTCTGGGGCTTCTCTGCCGAGCAAATTGCGGAGATCGAAAACCGCGGCACCCCCAGCGACCACATGACGATCTATTCCGCCAGCTCTGGCATCGTGATCCATAAAAATGCGCAAGAAGGTATGTATGTAAAAACCGGTACGCGCATCTACACCATCGCCGATCTCTCCACTGTTTGGATTCAGCTTGATGCCTATGAATCCGATCTCAACAGCCTGCGCTACGGCGGTGCCATCGAATTCGCCACCGAAGCCTATCCGGGGAAAACCTTCGGGGGGACCATCTCCTTCATCGATCCAATCATCCATCCCGCCACCCGTACCGCCAAGGTGCGTGTGATTGTCGACAACACCAACGGCTCGCTCAAACCCGGCATGTTTGTCCACGCCGTTGCCCGCCCAAAAATCGCCGCGAACGGACAGGTGATATCTGCCGATCTCGCTGGAAAATGGATCAGCCCGATGCACCCCGAAGTGGTCAAAGATGGCCCCGGCAGTTGCGATGTCTGCGGCATGCCGCTCGTCACCGCCGAGTCGCTCGGCTATGTCACCGAAACCGAAGGGCATGCACCGCTACTCATTCCCGCCACCGCCGCGCTTAAAACCGGAAAACGCGCCGTCGTTTATGTACAGATCCCCGACCAAGAAAACCCTACCTACGAAGGCCGCGAGGTTCAGCTTGGCCAACGCCTCGGCGATTTCTACGTGGTGGAAGCAGGTCTTGAGGAGGGTGAGCGCGTCGTCACCCGCGGTGCCTTCAAGCTCGATGCCGAACTACAAATCCGCGCCAAACCCAGCATGATGAGCTTGAAGACGGGAGCAGGAAGCGAGGGGCAGGGGGCAAATATTACTTCCGGCTCCACACCCCAAGTTCCACATTCGTCCTCCCAAACCCTCTGCCCCATCATGGGCGGCGAAATCAATAAAGAGGTCTTCACCGACTACAACGGCATGCGCATCTACTTCTGCTGCGGCGGGTGCGACAGCACCTTCATGGAAGACCCCGAAAAATATATTGAACAAATGCGCGCTAAAGGCATTGAGCCAGAAAAGCTAACTCAACCTCAAACCCTCTGCCCCATCATGGGTGGCGAAATCAACAAAGAGGTCTTCACCGACTATAACGGCATGCGCATCTACTTCTGCTGCGGGGGCTGCGATGGAACCTTCCTCGAAGACCCCGAAAAATACATCAAACAAATGCGCGCCAAAGGCGTTGAGCCAGAAAAGGTGGAGCCCGCCCATGCTCACTAACAACCAGCAAACTCCAGAGCAACGCTCTCTCGTTGGGAAACTGATTCGCTTCTGCCTCGAAAACCGATTGGTTGTCGTGCTGTTCACGATGGCCATCATCTTCGCGGGAATCCTCGTGGCTCCATTCGACTGGAAGGTCGGCGATCTCCAACGCTACCCGATTGCGGTCGATGCCATCCCCGACATTGGAGAAAACCAGCAGATTGTCTTTACGCAATGGAGTGGCCGATCCCCGCAGGATATTGAAGACCAGATCGGCTATCCACTCACCGTCCAGCTGCTTGGCATTCCCGGCGTCAAAACCATCCGCAGCTATTCCATGTTCGGCTTCTCCTCCATCTACATCATCTTCAAAGAGAATGTGGAGTTCTATTGGTCGCGCACCCGCGTACTCGAAAAGCTCAACAGTCTTCCCGCAGGCACGCTACCCCCCAGCGTTAAACCCACCCTCGGCCCCGATGCCACCGCGCTCGGTCAAGTCTATTGGTACACCCTTGAAGGACTCGACTCCGATGGAAACCCTACCGGCGGATGGGATCAAGAAGAGCTACGTACCATTCAGGATTGGTATGCCCGCTATTGGCTGCTCTCCGCTGAAGGCGTCGCCGAGGTGGCCTCCATCGGCGGCTACGTCCGCGAATACCAAGTAGATGTCGATCCCGATGCCATGCGCGCCTATGGCGTAAGTGTCGACGAAGTCTATGCCGCAGTCCGGGGTGCAAACATTGATGTCGGTGCCAAGAGCATCGAGGTCAACCGCGTTGAATATTTTATCCGAGGCATCGGTTTCATCAAATCCGTCGAGGACATTGAAAACAGTGTGATCAAAGTGAATGCCGACGACGTGCCGGTGCTCATCAAGCACGTCGCTCACGTAGGCCTCGGCCCCGCCACCCGCCGCGGAGCACTCGACAAAGGCGGTGCTCCCTCCGTCGGCGGCGTGGTAGTGGCCCGCTACGGCGACAACCCCCTGCAAGTGATCGCCAACGTCAAAGCCAAAATTGCAGAAACCAAAGAGGCGCTCCCCCGGAAAACGCTGGCCGACGGAACGGTCAGCCAACTCACCATCGTCCCCTTCTACGACCGCACCGGACTGATCTATGAAACCCTCGGCACCCTCAACGAAGCCATTGGACTGGAAATTCTAATCACCATCATCGTGGTACTGATCATGGTGATGCATTTGCGCAGCGGTCTGATTATCAGTTCCATGCTTCCACTGACCGTCCTGCTCTGCTTCGTCGGCATGAAGCTGTTCAACGTTCAGGCCAATATCGTTGCCCTCTCCGGGATTGTGATTGCCATCGGTACCATTGTCGATATGGGCATCGTCATCTGTGAAAATATCCTCCGGCATCTGGAACAAGCCGACCCCTCCGAATCCAAACTGGAGGTCATACACCGCGCCGCATCCGAAGTCGGAGGTGCGGTACTCACGGCCGTCCTCACCACCGTCGTCAGCTTCCTCCCCGTCTTCACGATGATGGGTGCAGAAGGCAAACTTTTCAAACCGCTCGCTTTCACCAAAACCTTTGCGCTGGTCTCCGCCATCCTCTTTGCCCTCACCCTCCTGCCGGTCATGGCGCACACTTTTTTTGGGAAGAAACAAAAAACACAACGATCCAAACCGTGGAAACGCCTTCTGCCCATTCTTCTCACCATCGGACTCGTCGGCATCTGGCTCACCCTCGCCTGGGAACCGCTCGGCCCCGAAAAAGGAACGCTCCTCAACCTTGTTTTCGTCGCCCTGCTCATCGGCGGTCTGCTTGGCCTCTTCAAACTCTTCCAACATTTCTACACCCGGATCTTGGGCTGGTGTCTGAACCACAAACTCCTCTTCCTTTGGCTTCCCCTTATCCTGTTGATTTGCGGCTTCGGCGCATGGCGGCAGCTGGGCAAGGAATTCATGCCCAATCTCGACGAAGGCTCTTTCCTCTTCATGCCAACCACCATGACACATGCATCAATCGGCGAAGCGCTCGATATACTCCAAAAGCAGGACATGGCCATCCAATCCATCCCCGAAATCGACTCCGTGGTCGGCAAACTCGGCCGCGCAGAAACCCCGCTCGATCCCGCCCCGATCTCGATGATCGAAACCGTCATCAACTATATCCCCGAATACAAAGCCGACCGCGACGGACGGCGTATCAACTATAAATACCGAAAGGGCGAATTTGTCCGCGATGCCGACGGCGAGCTGATTGAAGACCGTCGCGGCCGCCCCTTCCGCCAGTGGCGCGACCCCATCAAAACGCCCGACGATATATGGAAAGAGATCGTCAAGGCTGCCAAGATTCCCGGCACCACCTCCGCACCCAAGCTCCAGCCCATTGCCGCCCGCATCGTCATGCTCGCCAGCGGCATGCGCGCTCCCATGGGCGTGAAGGTGCAAGGTCCCGACCTCGACACCATCGAACGCATCGGCCTCCAGATTGAGCAATACCTCAAAGAGGTCCCCAGCGTCGAACCCTCCGCCGTCATTGCCGACCGTATCGTCGGTAAGCCCTACCTCGAAATCGTGCCCAACCGCGAATCCCTCGCCCGCTATGGTATCCCGATCCAAAAATTTCAGGACATCGTAGAAATCGCCATTGGTGGAAAAAAGGTCACTAGCACCGTTGAAGGCCGCGAGCGTTTCCCCGTCCGCGTCCGCTACTCCCGCGAACTGCGCGACCACATCGAAGCCCTAGACCACATCCTGATTCCCGGCACGCAGGGCAAACAAATCCCCATCACCGAGCTGGCCGAAATTCGCTATATCCGTGGCCCGCAAAATATTAAAAGTGAAGACACCTTCCTTGTGGGGTACGTCGTGTTCGATAAAAAAGACGGCCATGCCGAAGTCGATGTCGTCGAGCAATGCCAAGCCTATCTACAATCCAAAATCGACAGCGGCGAATTCGCCCTGCCGCGCGGGGTCAGCTACCGCTTTGCCGGGAACTATGAAAACCAGCATCGCGCCTCCAAGACACTCGCCATGGTGATGCCTATCGCGCTCTTTGTCATCTTCATGCTGATCTACTTCGAATTTAAATCCGTCTCCACCACACTACTCATCTTCACCGGCGTATTCATTGCCTGGTCCGGCGGCTTCATTCTGATCTGGCTCTACGGCCAACCGTGGTTCCTCGATTTCTCTCTCTTCGGCACCGAGATGCGCTCCCTCTTCCAGGTCCACACCATCAACCTGAGCGTCGCCGTCTGGGTCGGATTCCTCGCCCTCTTTGGGAGTGCCACCGACGACGGCGTCGTGATGGGCACCTACCTCGTCCAAACTTTCCGCCAAAACACGCCGGCCACGAAAGAAGAAGTCCGGGCCTTAGTGATCCAGGCCGGATCACGACGGGTCCGTGCCTGCCTCATGACGACCGCCACCACCCTCCTCGCGCTCCTCCCCGTGCTCACCTCCACCGGTCGCGGCTCCGACATCATGGTGCCCATGGCCATTCCATCGTTCGGCGGCATGCTCATTGAAGTCGTCACCATGCTCGTTGTCCCCGTGCTCTACAGCTGGCGGCAGGAACGGAAAATCTGACGGGACGACAGGCAGAGAGACCCCGGCCCCTCCACGACAGAAACACGGAGAGCGCAATACGTTTTTCTACCCTTCCATCTGCTGCTTGATGCGTATTTCAACATCGTGCTCGTAGAGAGCGGTGAGCGTTTCTTCGAGGTCACCTTCCATGACGCGGTCGAGCTTGTATAGCGTGAGACCAATGCGATGATCGGAGAGGCGATTCTGGGGATAGTTGTAGGTACGGATCTTTTCGGAGCGGTCGCCAGAGCCCACCATCGACTTGCGTTCGGAAGCCTGGGCCTCTTCGTTCTCGCGTTGCTGGGTATCGTAGATTCGGGCGCGCAGCACCTTCAGGGCAGCGGCTTTATTTTTGTGCTGGGAGCGCTCATCCTGGCATTGCACGACGGTGCCGGTGGGAATATGGGTAATGCGGATGGCGGAGTCGGTGGTGTTAACATGCTGGCCGCCGGCACCCTGCGCACGGTAGGTGTCGATGCGCAGGTCCTCATTGCGGATTTCAATATCGACTTCCTCGACTTCGGCGAGAACCGCAACCGTGGCGGCAGAGGTATGCACGCGGCCCTGCGTTTCTGTTTGAGGCACACGCTGAACGCGGTGCGTGCCGCCTTCATGCTTTAGAACTTTATATACGTCCTCACCTTCGACACTGAAGGAGATTTCCTTGTAGCCGCCGGATTCGGAGGGGCTGACGTCCATAACGCGGTGCTTCCAGCCCTTGACGTCAAAGTATCGGGTGTACATGCGGTAGAGGTCGCCACAGAAAAGGCCGGCTTCGTCGCCTCCGGTACCGGCGCGGATCTCTATGATGACGTTGCGGCTGTCGGTCGGATCCGGCGGGATAAGCGACACCATCATTTCGCGCTCGGCGATCGGCAGCTTTTCCGCGACGTCAGCAATTTCCATTTCGGCCATCTCGCGTAACTCGTCGTCAGAAGCGGAGTCGGCCAAGATCGCTTCGCCCTCCGTTTTCGCATCGAGCAGATCGAGATATTTCTTCGCGCAGGCGGCCAGTTTCTTCTGGTGCGAATAATCGCGCATGCACGCCTGCATTTTCTTCGGATCCGCCGAAACCTCGGGCTGCGACATGCGCGTTTCGAGCTCAGTGATCTTGGATTGCAGTTGTTCGAAATAGCTATGGTCGATCATAACGGCACCTACTTATTTTTGGGGAGCTATTCGACAAAATAATTGGGGACAAAATGATTTTCAAACCCAACTCCTCTCCGAATTATTTTGTCCATAATCATTTTGTCGGATGTTCTGACCAAGGATGGTGTAGACGCAAAAAGGCCGAACATGCTTACGCAGGTTCGGCCTTCTAAACGGGTCGCTAGTACGTGCCTTCTGCGAAACGCTTCTTGAAGCGATCCACGCGGCCTTCCGTATCAATCAGTTTTGCGCTGCCTGTAAAGAACGGGTGGCAGCTCGAGCACATGTTCACGTGCATATCTTTCACGGTCGACTGAGTCTTGATCTCATTGCCGCAGGCGCACCGGATGATCGACTCGGCATAGTTGGGATGGATATCCTTCTTCATCTCTAAAATCCTCGTGTTCAATTGGGAGCGAGGGTTTTAAACAACCCACCCCAAGGAGGCAAGGCTAAGTTTCCCTTTTTTTGGCGGGGGTGTTGTAGGTGGGATCGGCGATCCGGCCCCCTGTCGCAAGGCATCCCGACAGGAGGAGGTTTCAAATCGATCGTTGTAGTGTCTCTCGGAATCCCACATTCCCCTTTCCATGAGCTCTTTCGCTCTATACTCTCCCTGCCTCCTCTTTATCGAGAGGCATTCCATAACCGATGAACAAATAGGTCCAGAGGAAAAACAACATGCGCCCCACCACCGGATTCATCATGCTAGCCCTTTTCATCTCATCCATCGCCCATGCGGGGTTGAACAATTTATTCTACCACCCGGACAGCAAAACGTATGCAACGCCCAAGGATGATGGCTATGCATTCGAGGAGGTGACGTTTTCCAGCAAGGATAAAACCGAGCTATCGGGTTGGTTCATCCCCGCCAAGGGAAAGGTGCTCGGGACGGTAATTCATTTCCATGGCAACGCCCAGAACATGAGCGCGCACTATGCCTACGTCTCCTGGCTGCCGGCCAGCGGGTTCAATCTATTTGTCTTCGACTACCGGGGCTACGGAAAATCCAAGGGCAAGCTTTCCCGCAAGGGTGTATACGAGGATTCCGTTGCGGCGGTTGAATACATTAAGGCGCGGGCCGACATCGATCCAAGCAAGATTATCCTCTTCGGGCAGAGCCTCGGCGGGGCCAACGCCATCGCCGTGGCGGGCGAGAACCCGTTTGAGGGCATCGTCGGGGTGGTCTCCGAATCCGCGTTCTCATCCTACAAAAGCGTCGCCACTGATCATGCGGGGCTTTTCAAGCCGCTCGCCCCTCTCTTTATCGGAAACCAGTTTAGCCCAAAAAAATCGGTAAAAAAGATAACGCCGACGCCACTACTGATCATTCACGGCACCCGCGACTCGGTGGTTGCCTACAAACACGCCGAAAAACTATTCAAAAAAGCCAAGGCACCCAAACTGCTCTGGACGATCCAGGAGGGCCAACACATTGAGGCCTTCAGGGAGGAGCACCGGAAGGAATACATCCCCAAGCTCCTGGCATTGTTCAAGATGTGGGTATCCGAAAAACCGAAAGCGTAGCCCCATCCGGTGCATTATTCTCCATAAAGCGATGAGCTGTAGAGGGGCAGAG
>JAUXGY010000209.1 GCA_030621805.1 Kiritimatiellales bacterium
CAATCCTTGATCTCCATATAGGCCAGTCCTTGTTTGACCAGCACATTGCGCTCCTCTTTTTCATCGAGGCCCTGGGCATCCTTGTTGCATCCACAAAGCATCAATGTGGCCATAAAGAGGGGTAGATAGATCAATCGCATGGGTTTTTCGTCCTTTTTTCTTATCGGGTCTACGGCTCTGAAATATAGCGTGTGAGCGCCTCGAACCCCGAACTAAATTTTTCAGATATTTTGCCATCGGCCCCGCGCACAAGAAACATCGCTTCAACATCCGAATGCTCCTCCACCCAAACCAACCCCTCCTCCGAGCCCATCACAAACAGCGCCGTGGCCATGCCATCGGCATCCATGCAGGAAGAAGCAACCACCGTTACGCTGGCGGTATCCGAAAGAATAGCGTGACCGGAGCGCGGATCAAGAATGTGAGAATAGAGCACGTTATCTTCATAGATATAATTCCGATAATCGCCCGACGTTGCCGTAGCACCCCGGATCAGGTTAACGATCCCCTGCAACCGCCCCTCCGCCATCGGATTCGTGCTGGGATATTGGATTCCAATGCGCCACGGAACTCCGTCCGGATTGGTGCCGTGCACCACAACCTCACCCCCGATTTCAACAAACCAGTTTTCATAGCCCGCTTCGGCAAGAAGGGCCGCCAGAGCATCGACTCCATACCCCTTGGCAATGGCTCCTAGGTCGAGCTGCACATCAGGTCCGGCTTTCCACAGGTTGGAATCCTTATCCACCCACACCTTGTCCACCCCGGTATTATCTTTGGCTGCGGAAATCTCGACATCGGAAGGAACCCTGCGCTCTTCGCTTTCGCTCCCAAACCCCCACAGGTTTAGCAACGGATTCAGGGTCGGGTCAAAAGCGCCCTCCGTTTCATTACCCAGCTCCAACGCCCGACGAACCACAAGGGCAAAATCAGCCGACGCTAAAAACGGTCCGGATTCATCCGTCTCGTTGAAGCACGAGATCTCGCTGTCCGCCTCCCACGTCGACATTTGGCGGCTAATTTCATCAAGCTCTTTTTCAATGCGCAGGGAAATCTCGTCAAGATCTGAGCGCGAAACATACCCTTTGATGGTTATGCTGTAGCGCGTGCCCATCGTTCCGCCCACAAGGACCGGATGTTTGATATAAGCACCCCGAATGCCGACGATCAGTATCAGCACGAGGGCCACGCATATCTGAATGATTTTTTTACCCGACATTAGACTTTCGCAATGGCCTCGATTTCGACCAACGAACCTTTTGGCAGGCCAGCCACCTGCACGGTCGAGCGCGCCGGGGAATTTTCTTCGCTAAAAAATTCGGCGTAGATGGTATTCAGCACCGGAAAGTCAGCCATGTCTGCAAGGAATACGGTGGTCTTGATGACGTCGTCGAGCGAGCTTCCCCCCGCCTCCAAAACGGCTTTCAGATTTTCCAGCACCTGGATGGACTGCTCACGAACGCCACCGGAAACCATCTCTCCCGTCGCAGGGTCGATCGGAATCTGTCCCGAAGTGTAGAGCAAATGGCCGCTCTTGACGGCTTGGTTGTACGGTCCGATCGGTGCCGGTGCGTTGTCAGTATTGATAATGTGCTTCATGATTCCTCCGTGTGTTTCTCAAGTTCGTCAATAACATACAGGTCGGCCTTAGAGTATGGAAACTCCCGAAGCTCGGAAATTTCGATCCAGCGGTAGTCCTGACATTCGATTGGGCGGGGACGCCCTGATTTTATTTTAGCAAAGTAAGTGTGCATCTGCATCGTAAAATGGCTGTAGGCGTGCTTAACGGTGATGAGGAAGGCACCCGTTTCAATGTTGATGCCGAGTTCTTCCTTTAGTTCACGCACGATACACTGCTGGATGGTTTCGCCGATCTCCTGCTTACCGCCGGGAAATTCCCAAAGGCCACCAAGCATGTCTTCATTGCGCCGCTGGGCAATGAGTACTTCGCCCTTTCGGTTGGTAACGACCGCCGCGCCGACGATGATGTGCGGCACCTTTTTCTTCGGAGCCTTGATAGGATAATCGATTGGCCTTCCCGATTCATGGCCAAGACAAACTTTGGACATCGGGCAATCGGTGCAACGGGGATTCTTCGGCAGGCAAATGGTGGCGCCGAGTTCCATCATGGCTTCATTAAAGTTGCCGGCATCGCCCTTCACGAGCAGGGCGTCGGCGAGTTGCTGAATCTCCTTTTTGGCTGTGGTCGAGCGGGTGTCCTTGGTGTAGGCAAAGAGGCGCGATAGCACGCGGATCACGTTGCCGTCGACCACGGCAAGATCGAGGTTGAAGGCAAGCGATCCGATGGCGGCGGTGGTATAGCTTCCAATTCCTGGAAGTTTAATGATCTCCTCGGCGGTTCGTGGAAAGCGCCCGCGAAAATCGCGGGAAATAATTTGTGCGGTTTTATGGAGATTACGGGCGCGGGAATAGTAGCCAAGACCTTCCCACTGCTTAAGGACCTCTTCCTGCGAGGCCGCAGCGAGTGACTTGAGCGACGGAAAGCGTTTCATAAAGCGGTTAAAGTAGGGAATCACCTGATCGACGCGCGTCTGTTGGAGCATGAGTTCGGAGATCCAGACGCGGTAGGGCGTTCGGTTACTGCGCCACGGCATGCACCGCTTGTTTCGTGCAAACCATGGTAAAAGTTTAGTGGCGACCGTGCGCTCGACCTGTTTCATATGAACTTGATCCACTCTGTATCCAACTATTTTTTACTGCTGGTTTTTATCGCCAATCATTAACAAATTACATTTACGCACAAAGGGATCCGGTTTCTCAAACGATTATTCAGAAAGCACTGGAAGGTGCTTGCACTACTCCCGTTTTATAAACAAGAAACCCCGGGTTCCTTTACAGGAATTCGGGGTCCGCCCATAAAAAACGAGTGGGTCAAATTCAGCTTCTGCGCTGGCAAGCTACTGGCACAACTTGATCCAGTCCGGATCCATATAACGCTTGTCGCTGGCTTTTCTGTCAATAACCTCATCACCGCATTTGAGCACAACCAGATAGCCCTTTTCCTCCACACCGGTCTTATTTTCCGAAGCCGCCGTTTTCCCACAACAGGCCGTATAATTATGGGAGGCCTTCCTGATCGAACTCCCCTTAGATTTCACTTCGTGCGTAACCCGACTCCTCCCCTTTACTTCGACTTCCTTGGATCCACGGCTTTGGATATAAACATCCTCCTTCCCCAAGTCCTGGGCAAAGAAATACCATTTCAGCGTGTAGCGATCCGGATGGGTTGTCTGGTTGGAAACCGACAGCTTCAGGTTCCTAACTTCGGTCTGGACTTTTATCTCTGTCTCCGTTACGCCACCTGAATCGCTTTCCCTGTTTGAGGTATCCCGGGTTCCGTCCCTATCCATTTTGGAGCTCACGGACAAGCTGGCCTTGTGGGTGCTGTCCTTCGCCCGCTTGGTGTGACCCCGCTTGTATGTGCGGGTGCGCTTCATTGCCTCGACGTGGGCATATTCTTCGGCAAAAAGTTTCGCACAGGTGCCTTCGTCGAGCTCATGCTTCCGGAAGGTCGCCAAGGCATTATCGGACAGAATCTGAATTCCGGTTTCAGAGAGATGCCTGATCACACCGGTTTTCTTTACTCCATCCAGTAGAACAAGGGTAATATCGGTTCCCAATGCGGGAGCAGTAAAGCTCTGTACGAGTTCTGCCTTTTGCTTTTCATAATACGCTTTGAGATCCTCAGATTGCGCAGGCATCGCCTGCATATAAAACCCAACCAGCGCACTACAAAATATAATTCTATTTTTCATCTTTTTCTCCTCTATTTCTGCTTCTGAAAAGAACGCCTTAGCTCATCTGCCCGTATATATACACGAACAAACAGGAAAGAACAGGGAATTTTCATCCCGATAATTTCCCTGAAAGAAGCATCTGTACCACCTGAATTTTTCGGTGAGTTGCGGAGTGGATACACAGGGTATAGCCGGGAACCTCCAACGTCTCGCCCGGGGCCGGAATACGGCCCAAGACAGAGAAAATATATCCCCCCAGCGAGTCGTATTCATCACTCTCCGGAAAGGTTGTTCCCATTTCCTCGTTCAGCTCGTCGACCGGCATACGGGCCTGCACCATCACGGAACCGTCCGGTCGGCGGTGCAACTCTTTTTCCGTCAGGTCATACTCGTCCTCAATTTCTCCAACCAGCTCCTCGATGATATCCTCCATCGAAACCAGTCCCTCCGTACCGCCATATTCATCAACCACCAGCACCGCCTGCGAGTGCGTGCGCTTCATCAATTGCATAAGATCGTTAATCGGCATCGTCTCGGGAATAAAATCGACCTTCTTCGCCAACTGGCTGATGGGGGTTGCGCCCTCACCACCGGTGCACAGTTTGAGCAAATCCTTCACATGCACCATGCCGACCACATC
>JAUXGY010000399.1 GCA_030621805.1 Kiritimatiellales bacterium
CGCGAGGAGCGCGTCGTCCACATCTAACTACGACATGTATTGCTTCCGGTATTCCTTGGGTGAAACGCCCATGCTTTTGCGGAAGTTGCGGGTGAAGTGCGGGTGGTCGTAAAAGCCGCAGTCGAGCGCAATGGAGGCGATGGTGTCGTTGGTGGTGGTAAGCATCAGGCTGGCGGCACGGATGCGCACATTCATGATATGCTTGAGTGGCGAGATCTGGAACACCTTGCGGAAGCGCCGCTCGAACTGGCTGATGGAGAGGTGCATTAACGCGGCCAGCTCCTTGACCTCGATAGGTCGCGCATAGTTGTCTTTCACATGTTCAAGTACAGCGTGCATTTCGGTGTAGGGCCGTAGCGCCAGTCCCGCACGGGTAATGTCGCGCGCCGTCCCGGCAATCCCGATAATTTCGCCGTCGGTGGAGTAGAGCGGAACCTTGGTAGTAACAAACCAGTTGATCGAGTTTTCAGGGTCTGGAGCCAGCTCAACCCGATCGACGATGCTCTCGCCCGTCTCCATCACATGGCGATCATCCCCCACATAATTTTCGGAACGACTCATTGGGAAAAAATCAAAGTCGGTCTTTCCAATAATCTCCGCTTCGGCTTCGGCACCGCACTGCCGGACAAAATGATCGTTCCCCATCACGAACCGTCCCTTCCTGTCCTTGGCGAAAAAGTAGATATCCGGCAGATAGTTGAATAGCTGTCGCATCTGTTGCGGACTATGCATTTGCTTTAGAAAATCGGCTTTAAACTTTGCGGTATCCATCACGCCCTCACTCCTTGCAACGCCGAAAATATACAACTAATGTCCCAGCATCTACAAGACTCTGGCTGGCCTTTCAGCTACATTTTTCGACGCTTGTTTAATGCTCAGTCCAAATGCCATACAAGGAGAGGATACCCATGCCGGATCAAAACCAAGTACACGCACACCGCACCTGGTTGTTTGTCGCTAGTTGCATATCGTTGATCACTACCTCGATGGTATTCGCCATCCGCGGCGACATCCAAGCCGCGCTCAGCACAGACTTTCACTTGAGTGGAGTCCAAATGGGTCTAATCTGGGCACCCGCGTTCCTCGGGTTTACTTTCTCAATTTTTGCTTGCGGGGTGCTGGTCGACTGGATTGGCATGAAGAGTCTTCATATTCTCTCCAGCATCGGCTACCTCATCGGTCTTGGCTTCATTCTGGGGGCACCGAAACCGGAATTGGCGGATGGAGCCATCGTGGAGGGCATCTTTGCGTTTAAAGGAACCACCATGCTGTACATCGGATTCATGGCCATGGGTCTTTCCCAAGGCCTTGTAGAGGGGGTAATCAACCCGCTAACCGCTACGATTTATCCGGATAAAAAAGGAAAGATGCTAAATATCCTACATGCTTGGTGGCCGGGCGGAATGATTATCGGCGGTCTGATTGCCTTTTCCATGACCCAGATGGGAGTCAGCTGGCAACTTAAACTTTCCACCATCGCGGTTCCGGCCATTATCTATCTCGCAATGTGCCTGGTGCGGCCCTATCCAAAAACCGAACGCGTTGCCGCCAACGTCTCTTTTGGCGATATGGTGAAAGGAACCTTCAAGCCGCTCTATATTGTACTCTTCATCTGCATGTGGCTCACTGCCGCCGTCGAACTCGGCCCGAACCAATGGTTCCCAACCCTGATGAAGGATCTGACCGGCATGGAAGGTATCCTCTTTCTCTGCTATACCGCAGGCCTCATGTTTATTCTGCGTTTCTTTTTCGGTGGGGTAGTTCATCGCTTTTCCCCGTTCGCAGTCCTTATGGTTTGCTCCGTACTCACCTGCATCGGCCTTTTCTGGTTAGGCTCCTTAAACACAGGTGCATCCAAGATCGTTGCCTTTTCCGCAGCCACGATCTTTGGCATTGGTGCCAGCTACTTCTGGCCCACCATGCTCGGCATTGTGGCCGAACGCTTCCCGAAAGGCGGCGCACTCGCCATGAACCTCATGGGCGGTGCCGGAATGGCATCCATCGCATTTGTTTTGCCGATGATGGGGAAACAACTCGATGACGGGGGCGCAGGTGCGGCACTTAAATCTGTGGCCTACCTCGCCATTATCCTCATCGTCGTCTTCACCGTTTTAACCCTCGGTTTCCACCGCAAAGGCGGCTACAAGGCCGAAGAAATCTAACCCCGTTCAATCAGGAGATAGTTCAATGGACAGAAAACTACGCATGGGAATGGTGGGCGGAGGCCCCGGAGCCTTTATCGGCGAAGTACACCGCAAGGCCTCCCGCATGGACGGCGGCATCGAACTCGTCGCGGGTGCGTTTGACATTGATCCAAAAAAAAGCCGACAGATGGGTCGGGAACTGGGCCTCGATAAAA
>JAUXGY010000344.1 GCA_030621805.1 Kiritimatiellales bacterium
AAGTTGTTTTAACTTCTGGAATAGAAAAGCCCGCCATTGAGTGGGCTTTTTTTTGTATAAAGATTTGCCCTACCACCGCTCGATGAGATCATCGACCATGAATTTGGCAAGCTCCTGTGCCGCGCGGGGAAGGGCATCGCGTTTGGAGGTGGTAAGGTCGGATTCGAAGAAGAAGGTGGCTTCTCCATAGGTTTTTGATTCTGAGAGGATTTCTCCGGTTTGGGTATGGGTCAGTTTGGCGACACCGGTGATGCGCAACCGGTATTGCTCCGCCGTGGTTTTGAGATCATCGCGGAAGGCGATCGCGGTAAGGGTGTAGTCGGTGAGCGTGACTTCGACGATGGCATCAGCGTTTTCGGCTTGGTTCACCAGTTTCATCCGCCCGTCGAATTGGAGGCGTTGGCGCAGGGCATGGGTGACCTGCAATTCAATGGCCGACTCTTTGGTTTTGTTGATGACGGGGCCCACCTGGACGGTCTCGATGCCTTCGGGTCGGCTTCCACCAAGCTGGTAGCCCATACATCCGGACAGCAGGAGCATGGCGGCGATACAGTTGAGAAAATAGATACGTTGCTTCATATGACCTTCCAGATTAAGGAACGAAGACTCTCCCAGAAAAATTGAATTTGTCAAAGCTTGATTCCCATAGTAACCCTGCTTAGGGTTCTCCTGATTTTACCCCTAACCGAAGAGAGAAAATGAAAAAAATATTGATTCCAACCAAACTAAATATGATTGCCTGCGAGATGCTGAACAACCATGGAGGCTATGAGGTTGTTCAGGATGATTCCGCCAATTTTGAAACCTTGGTGGCCGAGCATTCCGACGTCCATGCCCTGATTGTTCGCTCCGAGAAGGTCACCCCGGAAATTATGGATGCCTTGCCTTCGCTCAAGGTCATTATCCGTGCGGGCGCAGGCTATAATACGATCGACACCAAGCATGCCCGCGCCAAAGGGATTGATGTGATGAATACGCCGGGAGCCAATGCGAATGCGGTGGCCGAAGAGGTGATTGCTCTCATGCTTGCCGACGCCCGTCATGTGGTCCCTTCCGATGCTTCTGCCCGTGCGGGTAAATGGGAAAAGAAAAATTTCATGGGCCGGGAGGTCACTGGTAAGACCCTCGGCATCGTCGGCTTCGGTGCCATTGGACAGCTGGTCGCCAAGCGTCTCTCGGGTTTCGAGGCCAAGGTCCTAGCTTTCGATCCCTTTCTTTCCGACGAGCGTGCAAAGGAACTGGGGGTAGAGGCTGCCGATCTTGAGACGATCTTCGAACAATGCGATTATGTCTCGCTTCACATGCCCGAAAACGACGAGACCCGCGGCCTGGTCAACAAGGCATTGCTCTCCCGCATGAAGTATGGCGCGA
The DNA here is from genome assembly GCA_030621805.1 of Kiritimatiellales bacterium. Taxonomy (GTDB): domain Bacteria; phylum Verrucomicrobiota; class Kiritimatiellia; order Kiritimatiellales; family Pontiellaceae; genus Pontiella. The sequence continues at coordinate 1,372 of JAUXGY010000344.1, forward strand.
CGCTGATCAACTGTGCTCGGGCCGGCATTATCAATGAGGACGATCTAAGAGAGCTTAAAGCGGAGAAGGGACTACGCTTTCTTAACGATGTTTATGCCAAGGATGCTGCCGGCGATAAAACGGTTTCCGATATTGCTGACATTATGTTACCGCACCTCGGCGCAAGTACGGCCGAGGCGAACTATAATGCCGCGCAACGTTCCGCTTCCCAGCTCATCGATTATGATGATAAAGGCATTGCCTCCTACGTGGTCAACCGCGACATCCCCGAAGGGCTAGACCGTGCCTACAGCGAGCTGGCCTTCCTGCTGGCCCACCTCTGCCGTAGCCTTGCTGGCGAGCAGCAAAAAATGAAGCTCATCGAAACTAGCTTCTATGGCAACCTCAAGCCTTTTGCGGATTGGTTGCTCGTTCAGACGGTCGCCGCACTGAGCGATGGTTTTGACCGTACGCTGGGCCACAGTGCCGCGTTGGAATATCTCAAGGAAATGGGCGTGGATTATATCAACCGTGAAACAGACGCCCGCAAGGGCTACGAAAATTCTATTACGGTCGACGTCACGACATCGGTTGATTCGACGAATTTACAGCGCGTGAGCGTTCGCGGAACCGTGACCGAAGGCAACATGATGATTTCGCGCATCAACGACTTTGATAAACTCTACTTCGAACCGACGGGCTCCGCCGTCTTGTTCATCTATAAGGACCGCCCCGGCGTTGTTGGCCTGATCGGAAACTCGCTGGCCGAGGCCGACATTAATATCGATGATATGCGCAACCCCCATGATCCGTCCGGGGAAAACTCACTGGCCTTGATGCGCATCAGCGAACCGGTTTCCCTCGAAGTGGTCGATGCCATTGCCAAGCAGATCAAGGCGGCCCACGCCTCTTGCGTGAACTTCTAATGATCGATTAGCGGCAGGGTTGATTGCTCCGGCCGCCTGGCAGATTGGTCAAGTGGCAGGTTCACCCCGTCCTGTTGGTAATGGGCTGAGCCATCGCCGGGATTCTCTTCTTTTAAATGGGGGTGGAGCCATGAGGTCTTGTTTTGTTGTAGACGCGGCATCCTGTCGCGTTGCGGATGAACACGAGATGTTTCTATCCGTTGCAACGTTCTTTTTTGCGCACAGGCCCATCCCAACGAGGCAGGTGATTGTGTCGTATAGAAACAATTTCTCGTCTACGACGAGGGGCGGCGTGTGAGTGTTTTTTGTTTCGTTCCGGGGTTCCTCGGATTTGGAGACCGGCCCGTGAACCATTGTGCGCTGGCGATACAAAAAGCCATAGGGGCTAAATTTCTATATCATTAATCATATAAAATGGGGGTAGATAAGCCTTATTTACCCATAAATATATCAT
>JAUXGY010000247.1 GCA_030621805.1 Kiritimatiellales bacterium
TGCCTGCCGGTGGTCCAGTCAAATTTTCCGGAGTCGACCACGATGCCGCCGATACCGGTGCCATGGCCGCCGAGCCACTTGGTCAGCGAGTGGACGACAATGTCCGCGCCGTGTTCGAGCGGCCGCACGAGAGCCGGAGTGGAAAAGGTGCTGTCAACGATCAGCGGAAGGCCGTGCGCGTGGGCAATATCGGCAATGGCTTGGATATCGACGACGTCCAGCAAGGGATTGCCAACGCTTTCGCAATAGAGGGCTTTGGTTTTATCGGTGATGGCCGCTTCAAAGTTATTGGGATCGGTCGGGTCGACGAAGTTAACTTGGATGCCCATGGAGGGGAGGATGTCGTTAAACTGGGTGTAGGTTCCTCCATAGAGGTTGTTGGCCGAAACGATCTCGTCACCGGATTTGGCCAGGTTAATGATGCTGTAGAATATGGCGCTGGTTCCCGAAGCAACGGCAAGGCCGGCGGCACCGCCTTCCATGGCCGCCACGCGCTGTTCTAGCACATCGGTGGTTGGGTTCATCAACCGGGTATAGATATTTCCGAGTTCCTTTAGCGTGAACAGGTTTGCGGCATGTTCGGTGCTGTCGAAACGATACGATGCGGTGCGGTAGAGCGGCACAGCATGGGCGTGAGTCGTGGGTTCAGCGGATTCATATCCGGCGTGTAGGCATTTGGTTTCGAGGTTGCTCATGGGACTCCCTTTTTGTTTAAATGTGAGCAATAAGGTAATGTATTGCGCAGATAGGTCAAGCCGGTTTTTTCGAGGTTGCAATGGCGGCACGCAGAATCTTGAGTTCGGCGGGTTTGGCACGACGCCATTCACCGGGCTTGATATCGTCGAGCCGAATGGGTCCGATGGATACGCGCATGAGGCGGAACACTTTCTTGTCGAAGTGTTCCATGAGTCGGCGGATATGGCGGTTTTTGCCTTCGCCGAGGGTGATGGTGTATTCAACGCCAGCCCGGGTATGTTGGCCCTCGTCGATCTCCAGCACCCGCAGTGTTTCGCCACGGCTGGGGATTCCGCGCTTCATTTTCTGGAGCTGATGGAAGCCGACCGGCTTGTCGATCCAGACCTTGTATACCTTCTCGATATGGTAGCGCGGGTGCATCAGGGCGTGGGCCAGGTCGCCATCGTTGGTGACCATGATCAGTCCTTCACTCATAAAATCGAGTCGCCCGACCGTATAGACGCGTTCCGGCAGATCGTCGAGCAAGTCCAACACGGTGGTGCGGCCCTGCGGGTCGTCCGAAGTGCAGATCACCTTGGGGGGCTTGTTTAGCAGGAGGGTAACGGAAGCCTCTTTAGCCACCGCCTTGCCATTGCAGACTACCTTTTGTGTTTCGGGGTCAATCTTGGTTCCCAGCTCGGTAACGGTTTTTCCATCAATGGAAACCCGCCCGGCGGTGATAAGCGTTTCGCAAAAGCGCCGCGACCCGAGGCCGCAATCGGCGAGGAACTTCTGTAGTCTGATTTCAGGCATGGTGTATGTGTGTGTGGGATAATAAAAAAGCACTCCAGGCGGGGCCGGGAGTGCTTTCGAGATCAATCCGGTCTGAAACTAGTCCTCAGACTTGGTTTTTGGCAGGCCGTGTGCACGGTCGCCATCTTGCCATTTTCCATCTTTCTTCAACACCTCGATACGCTCGAAGCGTTTGAGTACGTTGCGTTTTGTGCGGATCTTGGCCGCGCCTTTCAAACTGCTGTGCATGGACATGATAAAGTCTCCTGTCGTGGTTTCCTCAAAAATGATCGCGGAACTTAACCGGATTGAGCCGAGTTGTCAAAAGCTAAGTTTTGCCTTTTTGGTCGCATGCCGCTATGTTCCAGACGTTATGAAGTCAAAGAAACATAGGTTCAGGGTCTTACGCCGTTTTCTGGTGTTGCTGGTGCTGCTTCTGCTCTACCTGAGTTGCACGGTGGGTTACTACTTTCTGCCTTGGCAAGTTCGCAAGCCAGTCTACATGCTCAGTCCAAAATTAAACCGGGTACTGCGCCTGAGGGGGTTTAAGATTGTGGAAGGCTGGGATGGCTTGGGGCTCTGGGGGCGCGACTGCCGCGCCGCCATCGATTCGGGGCAACGGGGCGATCATGCCTACGGGGGCTATCCGGTTCAGAAAGACGATCTGACGCTGCTGGAGAACGAAGGTTATATCGTGGGTTACAGTGAAACGCTGCGCAATCCGCTTTGGGTGGCCTACCGTATTTTTGATGTGTCGACGCTGGATTCCGGTTCACGCTCATCGTTTCGGATCGACCATCGGACGGAAGCCAAGGTGTCGGCCCGTGCCTATTCCGGCTCGGGTTATGACCGCGGGCACATGGCTCCCAACTATGCCATTGCGACTCGCTATGGCGCGGATGGTCAGCGCGAAACCTTTTTGATGAGTAATATCATTCCGCAGCGGCCCCATGTGAATCGCCATATCTGGAAGGATCTGGAAATGCGGGTGGCCAAACGGTATGGTCGCTATTTTGGCGAGGTGTGGGTGATCACTGGTCCCGTGTTCGAGGAACCGGTCAAGCGGCTCTCTTCCGGTGTGGCCATCCCTTCGTCCTATTACAAAATCATGGTGGATGAAACGGGCGGAAAGCTACGGGCGAAGGCCTTTCTCGTCGCAAAAAACTGCCCGCCCTACACGCGCATTAAAACGCAACTCGTGAGCATTGATGATCTCGAAGTATTAACCGGACTCGATTTTTTCCCAGGGCTCTCGGAAGAGGCCCAAACAGCGCTCGAAACCAAACCTGCCACTCGCCTTTGGCCGTGGCTGGGCTCCGCTCTTTGGCACCACTAAGGGATCTTCGGATGATTGGATGTGGGGCAGACATTCTTGTCTGCCCTGCGCAGGCTGGAAAGCCTGCGCCACAAACCATCCTAAAAATCGACAATGTTGGCGATGTAGGCTTCCAGCTCGGCGATGGGGAGGCGAATCTGCTCCATGGTGTCGCGGTCGCGGACGGTGACGGTGTCATCCTTCTCGATGGTGTCGAAGTCGATGGTGATGCACAGGGGCGTTCCGATTTCGTCCTGACGGCGGTAGCGTCGGCCAATGGCTCCGGTCTGGTCGTAGAAACATTTCCAGCGCTTGGAAAGTTGTTCATAAAGTCCGCGTGCCTTTTCAACGAGCGGTTCCTTGTTCTTGAGCAGCGGAAGGATGGCCACTTTGTACGGTGCGATGCATGGTGCAAAGCGCAGGACGGTGCGGGCTTCGTAGCCTTCGGGTGCGCGTTGCACACCGGCCTCGGCGGTGAGCACTTCGCCGCCGTCTTTGCCTTTGGGAATCCACTCTTCGCGATAGGCTTCGCACAGCAGGGCGAGCGCAATGCGGTCGACTCCGGCGGAGGGTTCGATGACGTGCGGGATGTAGGTCTCGTTGGTTTCTTCGTCGCGGTATTCGAGCTTCTTGCCGCTGGCCTCCTGATGCTGGGTGAGGTCGAAGTTTCCGCGCGCGGCAATCCCTTCGAGCTCTTGCGTGCCGAAGGGGAAGTCGAAGAGAATGTCGGTGCAGGCACTGGCATAGTGGGCGAGGGCGTCGCCTTCGTGGATATCGCGATGCATGCGGCCTTCGGGCAGGCCGACTTTTTCATACCACTTGAGGCGCTTGGCCACCCAATATTCGTGCTGTTCGGCATCGGTGCCGGGCTTAATGAAAAATTCGAGTTCCATCTGCTCAAACTCACGCGAGCGGAAGGTGTAGTTGCGCGGGTTGATCTCGTTGCGGAACGCTTTACCGATCTGCGCGATACCGAAGGGGATCTTGTTGCGGACGGTGGAGCAGACATTCCCAAACTGGGCAAAGATGCCTTGTGCGGTTTCGGGGCGGAGATAGGCCACGTTGGAGCTTTCTTCAACAGGGCCGACGTA
>JAUXGY010000145.1 GCA_030621805.1 Kiritimatiellales bacterium
GAGTAAGAAGCTCCTCACGACCGGTGATGGGCGCATGTATCTCGGCTTCCACATTGATCCCCTATATCAGGCGAAGTGGAACAACCTAGCCGCTCCCCTCGAATATACCATCAAGATGTCGCGCGGAATGGCCATGTCCCCATCCAGCGATCAGGCACTAAAAATTAAGCGAAGTCCTACCGATTACGGACCCCGCGAATTTATGCTCGAAGTCCGGAAGTGGGATGTGGAGAAGCCCGTTTCGGTCACCGTCACCTATTCTATTCTTTCGGGACGGTCGAGTCGAATGGTCGAAGTTTCCCAGCGCTATATCCTCTATTTGAAGCAGGACCTGTTTGGTGGAAGCGTCATAGGGCGACAAATTCCAGGCAGTGAGAAAGAAAAAGAGATCACCTACACCATTCTGCTTTTCAAGCACTTTGACGATGACCGCGATGGAATGCTGTCGCGCGAAGAAGCCCCCGGTTCCATGCAAGAGGATTGGGGCGATATGGATGCGAATGGCGACGGGTTGCTTACCGAAGAGGAATACCGGAGCCATCGTAAGCAGTAGGGTTTCGCCGCTATTCTGAAGAATCCTCCAGCCTTTCAGAATCGTCTCCTTCCAGCTCAACCTTTTCAATCTTAGTAAAGCGGCTCGTGATTTTCTTTGCGGATTTATTGACGTCGAGCACATCCCGGTTGGCTTGATCAATGTGCGTGGCTAGCTTATCCATACGTTGCTGGAATAGGGCAAAATCCTGAGAAAGAGCCACGAGGTGATCTTGAATAATATGCACTTGTTTGCGGGTGGCAGAATCCTTAAGCACAGCGCGGGCAGTCGTCAGCACGGCCATCATCGTGGTGGGCGAGGCCAGCCAGACGCGTGCGCGCTGCGCTTCCTCCACGAGCTCGGGATAGTGGCCGTGGATCTCGGCAAACACCGCCTCGGCCGGAATAAACATAACCGCGCCATCCGAGGTCTCTCCGGGAATGATGTACTTGCTGGAAATATCCTTGATATGTTTTTTGATGTCCTGCCTGAACTGTTGCTCCGCCGTCTTGCGGTCGGCATCGCCCAGCGTGGTGTCCGTCATGCGCTGGTAGCTTTCCAGTGGAAACTTGGAATCGATGCAAAGTGTCCCCGTGGGTTCGGGCAGAAACAAAACACAATCGGCGCGCACACCGTTGTCAAACGTATGCTGGAGAGAATAGCTGTTTTCCGGCATCATGTTCGAGATCAAGGCACTCAACTGCACCTCGCCAAAAGCCCCGCGTGAACGCTTATCAGCCAGCACCTCCTGAAGTGAAACCACATTGCCCGAAAGTTCGGCAATCTTTTCCTGCGCCTTATCAATCAGCGCCAGACGCTTGAGTACGTCGGCAAATACCGAAGTGGTTTTTTCGAAGCCTTTCTCCAGTCGTTCCTCTACCTTGGTGCTAATTTCGGCTAACTGCTGCTTATTGAGTTGGATGAGTTCTTTGACACGCTCCCCGAGCTGCCGCGTATTCTTTTCGAGCGACTCATCAACCTTCACGCGCACGCCCTCCACATCTTCGCGCAGATCCTTTTCAAGCCCTCGGAAAATTTCCTCTAATCGTTGGGTGCGGTTGGCATCCTGCTCGGTCTGCGTATTAAGATTTCGGGTGAACTCGTCTAGACGTGTGTTCGTTTTCGTGGATCCGGAAAGCAGGATCAGCAGTACGATGAGTAGAACAATAAAAATAGCGATAAGCAGTATCAGGGACGGCATTAAATCCTCCAACGGTTGAAAGCAGTATGCCGAAACGCCTGCACGGTTTAAATTTAATTCTCAGAAATCGCGCAAGGCGATGACTCCGAAAAAATGCCGTTCTATTTATATTTTTCGGCACGTATTTTGGCTTCCTCTCGCCATTTTTTAACGGCGGGGGCGGGAAGACCTTGGGTGAAATAAGGTGATTCGGTTCGGCCTTCGGTCATGATGGTCTGGATTTTGGCGACGACTTCCGGGTATGCGTCCGCAACATTCTTGGATTCTTTTGGGTCGGTTTTTAGATCGTAGAGTTCGATCTTTCCATCGACCCCTTTTTTGACGCGGCAGTAGCCTTTCCAGTCGCCCATGCGAACGGCTTTGGCTCCACCGGTTTCCCAGTAGAAGTGGTTGTGAATGGCTTGTTTTCCTTTTCCGGTAAGGGTCGGGAGGATGCTGATTCCATCGATACCTTTGGGTATTCTTTTCGTTTCGCCGCAGGCTTCAAGGAAGGTGGGCATCATGTCCCACAGCGCGGTGGGCTGCTCGGTCGTAGCCCCAGCTTTGATTTTTCCTGGCCATTTCGCAATGAAAGGCACGCGGATGCCGCCTTCGCGGATCGAGCATTTCAGCCCTCTGAGCGGGGTGGACTCGAAAAAGGTCGAGTCGCTTCCGCCGTTGAACGTCGGGCCGTTGTCAGAGGTAAAGATGATGAGTGTATCGTTGTCGAGGCCGAGGGCGTGAATGCGGTCGATAATCTTTCCGACATTGCGGTCCATGTGCGAAACCATTGCGGCGTAGCCGGCACGCGGCTGAGGGTGGGGGAGGTAGCCTTTTTCCCCGAGATAGGGCGTGTCGTCGAAGGTGCCCTTATACTGTTCATAGTCCTCCTGCGGCACCTGAATTGAAACGTGCGGGATCGGGGTGGCATAGTAGAGGAAGAAGGGCTTGTCCTTGTTATCATCGATAAAATCGAGCGCGGTTTCGATCATGGGTTTCGTGCAGTAGTCCGGCCCGGCGAAACGCTCGAAATATTCTTTCTCGGTTTCGAGCGGTTGTTTCAATCGCTGATGCGCGGCAAACTCTGGATTGTTAAGCGGGAGTTTTTCGCCGTTCTTATAGAGATAGGTGGGATAGTAGTTGTGGGCGCGCCACTGGTCGAGATATCCACAGAATACGTCGAAGCCCTGCTTCCATGGAACCCCGTCCGTACCGGGCCCGCCGAGTCCCCATTTTCCACATACAGCGGTGGAGTAGCCTGCCTCCTTGAGTAGTTTGGCAATCGTTACGGTGTCGGCGGGAATGTTCAACTGCCCGGCCACCGGCATGCCGAGGTTTCCGCGCACGAAGGAATGGCCGGTGTGCAGACCCGTCATCAGCGTACACCGGCTCGGGGCGCAGACGGCGTGGCCGGAGTACGCCTGGGTGAATTTAATGCCGTCGTCGCGAAGCTTGTCCAGATGGGGAGTCTTGATCTTGGTTTGGCCGTAACTGCCCAATTCGGCATAGCCCAGATCATCGGCGAGGATAAAGATAATGTTAGGTTTGCGTGCAGGACTCTTGTCCGCGGCAACGACGATTGACGCTGTTGTTAGCAAACCAATAAGAAAAATTCCTAGAACCTGTTTCATACGTATGTGTCTCCCCTGCCTTATTAAGTAAACGAAGTGGCAAACAGGATACCAACAGGCCGCGGCGTAAAAAAGAATATCCGATGAAAATATAAGCCTTAATCTTAGGCCTCGAAATCCCGCCATATGTGGGTTGACAGGAGGGGGGGTAGATGATAAATACGCAACCCTTTAAAACGGGTTTAGATTAATTTTTGTATTGGAGAATTGGAGAAAATGGCTACTAAAAAAACCGTAAAGAAGGCTTCCGCCAAGAAAAAGGCAGTAAAAAAAGCGGCGGTCAAAAAGACTCCAACAAAGAAAGCATCCGCTAAGAAAGCGCCCGCAAAGAAGGCTCCTGCCAAGAAAAAGGCAGTAAAAAAAGCGCCTACCAAGACCGTCGCCTCCATTGCTGTATCCGGCGGGTCTCCATTGAGCGGTAAGATTGCAAGGAACAAGTATTTTAAGGTTAAGGATCTTCGCGAACAGCTCAAGCGCCTGTTGTTATTGCGCGAGCGGGTTTCGGGTGAAATCTCATCGATCTCTCTCAATTCTCTTAGCCCAACCGATCGCGACCCGTCTTTATCCGACCAAGGTACCGACACCTTCGACCGCGAGTTTGCGCTCAAACAACTCAGTTCTGAGCAGGATGTGCTTTTCGAGATTGACGAAGCGATTCGCCGCCTCGAAAATGGAACCTATGGAATCTGTGAAATGAGCGGTGAGCCCATCAATATCGAACGCCTGCAAGCCTTGCCCTACGTTCGCTACACCATTTCCACGCAGTCTGAGCTTGAAAAAGGGCACAATAGCTACCGCCCGTTCGGCTCGTCCATTCGCGGTTAACCGGAGCGACGCATGCTAGTACTTCTGCTTGGATTGGTAATCGTTCTTGTAGATCAGCTCACCAAGCAATGGATTCGCTCCGCTTTTACGTACAACGACTCGCGTCCGATGATCGAAGGTTTTTTTAACCTGGTCTATGTTCGCAACGATGGGGCGGCGTGGAACTTTCTGAGCGGTCACGGCTTGATCCTGATTCTTATTTCGGGGGTTGTTCTCGTGCTGCTGGCCATCTATCGTCGGGCCTTCCTCCAAGAGCATGTATTGCATCAAGTTCTTCTGGGTCTTATGGTCGGAGGCATTATTGGAAACCTGATCGACCGCATTCGCTTCGGGTGGGTCACCGACTTTTTAGACTTTCAATTCGGCTCCTACCACTACCCGTCCTTTAACGTTGCTGACTCCGCCATTTGCATTGCCGTTGGTCTCTACATCATCACCAACTTTCTCCAGAAAAAGGAGCTGGAGGATGACTAAAGTCCAAAGCCTCAAGCCTCAAGCCTTCTTTCTTGTGGGTCCGACCGCTTCCGGCAAGAGTTCGGTGGTGCAGCATATCGCCGAGCGCGAAGGACAGCTGATTGTTTCTGCCGACTCTATGAACCTGTACAAAGGCATGGATATCGGTACGGCCAAACCCTCCAAAAGCGATCAGGGTAAAGTTAACTATGCAGGAATCGACATTGCCGAGCCGACCGAAAAATTCAGCGTTGCCAACTATCTCTCCGTTGTGAAATCGACCTTTGCATCCGACCGCGAAATCATTGTTTCAGGAGGCACCGGGCTTTACATCAAATGTCTCACCGAAGGTTTCGACGACGTGCCGCCCGAAAACCCTAAACTGCGTGCCGAACTTGAAGCGCTCGAATTTTCCGCCTTGGAGAAACGCGCTAAAGAAAAAGCATCTAGCTTCTATTTAAAGTTGACGGAGGACGATCGCCAAAACCCGCGCCGCCTGATTCGTATTCTCGAAAAATCATGTGAAGCAGGCTTTCCAGCCTGCTCATCCTGGAATTCGGGCAAAAAACCAATGCTCATCGGCCTGCGCGTCGAACGCACGGAACTCCACCACCGTATCGAACAGCGCGTCGATCAGATGTATACGACCGGCCTGCTCGAAAAAGCTGCGGAGCTCATAAAGTTAAACCTCTCTCCCACAGCCCTCCAGGCCATCGGTTATGCGGAGGCCTTCGCTGTGCTTAAGAATGAAATATCGCTCGAAACGGCCAAGGAAAAAACCATCATCCGAACCCGCCAACTCGCCAAGCGCCAAATGACCTGGTTCCGAAACCAGCTCAATGTCGAATGGACCGATGTCTCCGAACTCCAAACCACTGAAAAACTCGCCGCCGCCGTTTCCAATGCCTGGGAAAAACACAGTGCAACCCCT
>JAUXGY010000041.1 GCA_030621805.1 Kiritimatiellales bacterium
CACCGGTGATCATGTTTTTCACATAGTCGGCGTGACCAGGGCAATCAACGTGCGCGTAGTGACGCTTGTCTGATTCATACTCAACGTGCGAAGTCGCAATCGTCATAATTTTTGTAGCATCACGACGTCCTTGGGACTCAGATGCTTTTGCGACGCTGTCATAGGCAATATATTCCGCCAGACCTTTCTTAGCCTGAACACAAGTGATTGCTGCAGTTACAGTGGTTTTTCCGTGGTCAACGTGACCGATTGTTCCCACATTCACGTGGGGTTTTGTCCGTTCGAACTTATCCTTAGCCATTTTACTTACCTCCTGAATCTTCGTCAGTTTACGTTTACTTCAAACAAAATTAGTGGAGCCCATGTGCAGATTCGAACTGCTGACCTCATCCTTACCAAGGATGCGCTCTACCAACTGAGCTACATGGGCACATCCCATCTTTAATCCACACAAACAAAGAACCCTCGTTGCACACCGGTAACAAAAATGCGCTAACAAAGCCTCTTTTTCTATGTATTTCACCTCATCCGCCAAAACCTATTTGGCACATAAGGCGGCACACTGTATAGATTTCCGTTTTCCTGTCAACCCCCAAGCCAAAAAAAAACAACAAATTAAAAACCCCCGGTTTCAATACCTAAAACGCACTCCTTCAGTAGTTCAATCGCAGGGGAACGGAGATGGAACCCATGGCTGTTTGAGCTAGCTACATGCCATTCGTGGCAGGAGCGCTGTCATAGACTTTTTCCCCAGCGCGGAGGGCGGCGCGGATGCGCTGTTCGGTGCGCTGGCGCTGCTCGTATCTTTCAAGGCGGGCGCGGTCGGTTTTGCAGGGAACGAAACCTTCCATATCGGCGCGCGGGGTCTTCCTTAGTTGTTCCTGCCCGGCTTTGATGATTTCCAGAGCTTGGCGGTATTCGGGACTCCCCTTATCCAACGCGGCGAGGCAGGGGCTGAGCACGGGGCGGTCGAAGCTGATTTGCGCGCGGTATGAATGTCGATGGTCGGTGACAAAGCGGGCTCCGGTGAGCTTTCCAAGCTGCTGCACTTGTGCGGTGGTGAGCGGCGAGCGTCCGCAGGGGTTGCCGGGATAGGCGCTTTCATAGACCGGATAGTAGGGTGCGTTGAGATCCACCCAGGTGGTGAGCCGAGCCATCTCTTCGGCGGAGAGCTGGGTTTCGTTGTGGCCGTTCCGCAGGATCTTGATCAATTTGCTGGCGTGCGATCCCCACGAATAGGCGGGCTGGATGTGCGATGGGCCGCCCCCGATGCCGGAGACGAGGCCCTTTGTCCAGAGGTCGATGTAGGAGGCGTTGAAGGAGAGGGTACGATCGCCCGCGAGCACCAGCTTTTTGGCGCCGTCTCCGCCAAAATCGTGGCAGCCCATGCAATGCTTGTCGAAGATAGGTTGGATCTCCTGCATGTAGCTGAACGTACGCGGTTCGCCATACCACCCGTCGAGCGTGCTTGGGTCACGCCGTAACGCACTGACCGCCCGGGGCGGAGGCGCATCTTTCACGCGATTTTCGTGGCAGCCGACGCAACCCTGCCGTTCGCCGGGCTGGAGCATGGTTCCACTGCGCATCGACTGCACCATCATACCGTTTTCATCCAGAGCCTGGAAAAAGAGGTAACAGTCTGCGGGAGCCTCGAAGTAGGCCGATCCATCGGCCTCCACCGGCACGGTGCCGAGAATGCGTTTGCTTTCAAAACCATGCCAGTTCATGCCCGGGGCCTGAGCGCCCTGCCCTCCCCAATCGAGTTTCGACCACGTACGTTTTTCAGGTGATTCAATGATGCGAAGGAATTTGACACTTCCTCTCTTCACGCCTTCCATGTGGGTACCGACGTAGACATCTTGCACATAGAAACTTCCGGTGGCATCGGTAAAGTTTCGCATGGATGGCTTGATGCCGGGGCGCGGGCGCGGAGCGACCGGCATCGGGTCGTAACAACCCGGTTCCTCAGTGTGCAGTAGCACCTCGTTGCCGAAGGTGTCGAGCAGATAGATACCCATCTGTTCTCCCGACCCAATCGTGCGCGAGACCAGAAAATATTTATCGTTCAACGGCCATGGATCTTCGTAGCGCGGGCGCACCTGCGTGAAACGGTCGTATCCATAGGCACCGTCGATCCGCCCGGCCACGAGCTTGGCGGCTTCGGGCGGCCACGTGCGAACCACCGGTGCCGAACCATCAATGCCCTTGCGGCGGTCAATGATGGCTAGCGCGCCCCACGGGCGGTCATGGCAGGAGCCGAAGATGCAGATGCAGAGCGGAGAGCCCGGCATGATGCGGGCATCGATCACCCCGCCCGGCGACGCGGTATTGTTGCCCCAGTAGATGGCGTGGTTTGTGCCATCGGGATTAACCGTCCAAAGCCCTTGGGCGTCGCCGAAGTTGCGATCCACATATTCCCAGCGGTCGTAGAGGATCCGGCCATCCGGCATCAAGGCGCTGTGCCCCTCGAAAAGCGTGCTCTTGCCGATCTGGTGGATATTTGCGCCGTCGGCCTCCATTTTGAAAAGGTTGGCCATGATGTGGCGGTTGCACATGCAGTATTTCGGTTCGCGGGTGGAGCTGAAGACGATGCTTCCGTCCGGCAGGTAGAGCGGGTCGATGTCCGAAACGCCCGGGGCGGAGGTAAGCTGCTTCAGCCCGGAGCCATCCACGTTGATTTCATAGATGTGGTAGTCGTCGGCCTTGTTTTTGCGCATCGAGAAAACGATCCGCTTCCCGTCGAAGCTGATTTCCGGATCGCGGGCGATCCCCTCCGGGCCGGGATCGAATACTGTGCTGACCTTCCACCCTTTGGCAATCTCCAGCATTTTCAGGATTCCCGGCGGCGCATATTTCCCGGTGTTGATTTCGCCCTGCTGGAAAAGCGTGGCCGTATTGTGGTGGTCGGGCGCATATTGCCGCCGCGCCACAAATAGGATCGGCTGGCCACCGACCAGCGGATTGGCCGCCAACGCCTCCCGCTGGAGCACCGCGAACTGCGTCGCGTCCGCACCGTCGAGCCGCTCGAGAAACTCCTTACCGCGTGGATAGCGCTCCCCGAAGGTTTCAACCAGATCATCAATCGCCGCGCGAACCGCCGCCGCATCCGGCGTCGGAACATGGGAATCCCCAAAGGCACCCGTCGCAAGCAGCACAAGGCATATACCAAGCGTTTTAAACATCCGGGGAACATACGTCACCTCCCAGCCAAACAAAATGTTTATCCCACTTTTTGAACACAAAACAAATACAGAGACAGCCTGAAAAAAACAAAAATCCAGCGCCGAAATAGTCCTTCTATGAAAAATGCCAATCTCGCAGGCCATAACGCTTCCGTCCACCCTGAACACGCCGAACCACCCGCGCGGAGAAAGGGGTGCGCCATGGATGCGCCAAAAAGCCACCCGGAGGAGCCCGACCACCGAGAACCGGCGCAGAAAAAGCGACACGATGCTAGACTTGGGGAATTCGAACGGATCCTTCTACTGGTCACGCCGATAAAAAAGGATGCGCATCGCCCTGAATGGATGTTCTACTCGGGCTCCTCGTCACTTTGAATGGATAAACAGGAAATAAAGGAGGAGTTTTTGGACGGGATAACAGGATGGGCAGGATTTAAACCCGGTTAATCAGAGACCACTTCCTGTCCTAAATAGAAATTACTGAAAGCACTCGTCTACATTCAGCCTTCGGCCTTCTTGACGGCGGCGGCGACGAAATCCTTGAAGAGCGGGTGCGGATTGACGGGCTGCGACTTGAGTTCGGGATGCGCCTGCGTGGCGACAAACCAAGGGTGGTCAGGCAGCTCGATCATTTCGACCACGCCGATATCGGGATTAATGCCGGAGAGGACGAGCCCTTTTTCTTCCAGCTGCTCACGGTAGTTGTTGTTGACCTCGTAGCGATGGCGATGGCGCTCGGATACCTTCTTTGTTCCGTATGCATCAAAGGCCTTGGAGTTCTCTTCGAGGATACAGGGGCAGGCGCCGAGGCGCATGGTTCCTCCCTTCTCCTCCACATCCATCTGCTCTTCCATGAGGCAAACGACGGGGTGTTCGGTCTTTTCGCCGCGCTCTTCGTCGAACTCGGTGGTATGTGCGCCGGTGAGGCCGCAGACGTTGCGGGCAAACTCGATGACTGCACACTGGAGACCGAGGCAAATACCAAGGAAGGGAATATTGTTTTCACGGGCATACTGGGCTGCACGGATCTTGCCTTCCATGCCGCGCGAACCAAAGCCGCCGGGAATCAGTACGCCATCGACAGTATCGAGGATGGAGGGATCTTTTTCAATATCCTCGGCAGCTACCTTGACGATATCAACCTCGTAGCCCGCCGCATAGCCTCCATGATAAAGTGCTTCGTAGATCGATTTATAGGCATCCTGCAGCTCGGAATATTTCCCGACTACACCGATCCGTACCGTACCCTTCGGGCTTTTGATGGTTTCGATTAAAGCTTCCCAGTCCGTGAGCGGTTTGGAGGGCTTGACGATGCGGAAGCGGTTGAGAATGATTTCATCGAGCCCGGCCTGAGAGAGCACCAGCGGGATTTCATAGATGGAGGTTTCGACATCCTTCTCCACAATCACGCAGTCTTTCTGCACGTTGCAAAAGAGCGAGAGCTTATCGAGGTGCTCCTGCTCAAGATCAACCTCGGTGCGGCAGACGAGGACATCGGGCATGATGCCAATTTCGCGCAGTTTGGCCACGCTCTGCTGAGTGGGCTTGGTTTTCACCTCTTTCGCCGCCGCAATGAACGGGACATAAGTGAGGTGGATGAACATCGAATTGTCGCGCCCGACCTCCAGGGCAAGCTGCCGAATGGCTTCGAGAAAAATCAGGCCTTCAATATCTCCCACAGTCCCCCCGAGCTCAATTAGGATGACATCGGGATTTTCATCTTCCAAGGATTGGATACGATCTTTGATCTCGTTGGAGATGTGTGGAATCATCTGAATGGTTGCACCCAGATAGTCGCCGCGCCGCTCTTTCTGAAGGACATTCCAATAGACGCTGCCCGCCGTGATGTTGCTCTTTTGGGACGTGGGCTGGCCGGTGTAGCGCTCGTAGTGACCGAGATCGAGGTCGGTTTCTGCGCCATCGTCGGTCACATACACTTCGCCGTGCTGGTACGGGCTCATGGTGCCCGGATCCACGTTGAGGTAGGGGTCGAGCTTGAGCATGCGGATGTTCAGTCCGCGGTTAATCAGCAACCGACCCACGGACGCCGCCGTGATGCCTTTGCCTAAAGAAGAAACCACGCCGCCGGTGATAAAGAGATATTTCGCCATCAAATTTGTTCCAGATTATAGGGTGTAGAGGTGTTTGAGAAATACGGAGAAGGATCGTATCCCCTCCCTCCGGTCATCCCCAGTCTAAAATGAAATAATCGGGAGAAACTCCTGCAGTTCGTCCTTCAGGGCGCTTCCTAAATCTTTGCAAACAGGGTTGTTTTTAGTGGGCCATCCCTATACATTCCCTCGATATTTTTCAAGCCACACTCAACGACATCTTTATGAAGGGAATATCTATTATGAGACTCAGTGCCAATAAAGCAACACGAGGCGGATCGATTGCCATTTTCTGTTTTGTTTATCTCGGACTAGGAGCCATAACCTCCGACGCGATCAACTACAACGATTCCGGCACCACCAACTATCTAGGGTGGGCCACGAATGATTTCCGCCTGAAGGTGGGGGTTGACGAACCAAATAATACACTGATTGTGACGAACGGCGGCGTGGCCTCCGTCACAGAAGTCTACGTTGGGGAACTCTCCACCTCCACCGGCAACCTTCTATCGGTCACCAATGGCGGACTTATCATTGCCGGGAACGCCGACACCAACAGTCTCTCCACCGGTGGAATTGTTGTCGGGGATACGGATGGAAAAGGCCTGCTCAGCGTAAACCATTCCTCTGAAGCCGATACCGACTACCTCTACATCGGACACGGCACCAATGAAAGCGGCACGGTCACAGTTGAGAATAAGGGGATGTTGACCGTACGCGATCAACTTTTTGTGGGAGCCGATTCCAATTCCAACAATGTAATGGATATCAAAACCGATGGATCGGTTTTCATCCATGAAACGACGGATCTCGTCATTGATAATATTTCCGGAGCGAGTAACAATTTTAATACCGTGAATATTGAATCCACCGGAAGACTCCTGGTCGGCGGCGATGTCAATGCAACAACCTTCACGGCCACCTCCAACCTCAACTTTAAGGCGGGATCGGTTCTAGGCGTCGGGGGTACGCTCGCGATCGACAACTCGGCGATTGAAGATGAGCTAAACATCCTGATGGACAATGACCTGAGCTCAAATACGGCCCGCTGGGATACGGGCGAGATGTACATTGGAGACACCACGGGGAATAACTCACTTATCCTAACGAACGGAGCGCAAGCCACAACCTCCGATATTGTATATGTTGGAACCAAGGCCTCGTCTGCGGGCAACACCATCACGGTGGCTGGCACCAACACCCTATTCGCTGCCGGAGACAAGATTCTGGTCGGTGCAGCCGGAGACCGGAACTCCTTGAATATTATCGAAGGAGGCCAAGTCACCGTGGCCAAGGATCTAAAACTGGGGTCTTCCCTCGGATCGGATAATAACTCCGTTAAGGTTACAGGAACCAACTCAAGCCTGACGGTGGTTGGGAATGTAATTATTGGCAGTGGAGGAAAAGGAAACCGTCTAACCACAACCGATGCCAGCATGGACATTGGTCAATCCCTCTATCTCGGATCGAAGAGCGCCAATAACCGCTACACCCAAACCGGGGGCACCAACACCGTTGCCGGAGAATTCATTATAGGTGAGACGGAGAATGCCACCGGGAAGACAGGACATGTGGATGACGACACGGTGGAAACCACGGGCAACCTCGCCATCATCGGAAAAGACGCGACCCTGAATCTCGAGCAAAATCTGATCGTGGGCCAAGAAGGGGGCGGTAGCATCCTGACCGTCCGCGACGGCGGCACGGTCAATGTTGCCGGTGATGCGGTCATCGGCGAAGCCGTCAAGGACAACTATATCTATCTTCAGCGCGATTCCGATACCCGCTTCAATGTTACGGGCGATTTGGTGGTCGGCAAAGAGGGTGGAAGCAACCGTTTTGCGGTTTATGGCGGCACTGCCACCATCGACGGAAATCTGTATCTAGGTGCCAGCACCAACCAACATGAGATCAAAAATTTCATTCACCTCGAAACCACGAATGCGGTGCTCAACGTTGCAAACGCCATCCATATCGGTGCATCGAACTCAGTCAACACGCTGGATCTCGCCGAAGGTGCAAAAGCCAGTGCGCAGGATTTGTTCGTAGGAGCCTATGAGGGGGTCTCGAACAACGTGGTCACGATCGCGGGCGACGAGTCCATGCTGACCGTTTCAAATACCTTGGCCATCGGCTCGAACAGTGGTTCCAACAATGCCGTTAACGTAAGTAATGGCGGCACCCTCTTTGTTTTGGATTCAGCGAACATCGTTATGGGCAGCAGCAACAACCTGCTAAACGTCAACTCCGGCGGCACGCTACAGACCGTCGACTGGGACTATGCAACCCTCTCCTCCAATATTGTTCTCCACAGCGGATCCACGTTGAAACTTGCCGGCACGCTCTCAGGCACAAATCAGGTTGAAGGCGGAATCGAATTTGCCCTCGATGGAACCAACGCCCTTTGGGACACGGGAACCAATGTGCTGTATGTCGGTAATGAAACCGACGACAACTCGCTCACCCTCACCAACGGAGCAATGGCAACCACATCCACCAACCTCTATATTGGCTATGCATCGGCACGCAATACGATAACCGTTGGCGGAACAGGCACCGTGCTGAATGTCGGTACAGACCTCTTCATCAGCAACTCCGAAACCAATACTTCCGGGGCAAATAACCTTCTAGTGCTAGACGGGGCGCAGGTCATGGTCGGCAACGATGCCTTCCTCTCCCATGGTTCCACCCTGAAGATCGACTCCAAATCACAGGTGTATGTGGGTGGGGATTATGAACAGGACGATAGTTCCTTTTTGGAGATCGGCATCAGCAGCAATCAGGTACTGCCCAATCTCATCGTGGATGGAAATGCAGAGTTCACAAACAACACCACCATCACCGTATACGATGATGGCGTTGGAGAATCAAATGTGGTGAATATCGTCAAGGCCGGAAGCATTACCATTGGCGGAGAAGCCGCTTCAACCGGCCTGCTTTATGACAATATTCAAACCAACCTGCTGCTCGACTTTAAAATTACCGTTTCCAACGGGACCATGAACTCTTTCATTGTACTGGACAACTTCATCAAACGCAGCCTGACCGAAGCCGCCGGGCTTGAAGGCATGCTCGCTGACGTGGCGGATGAAATTCAAGACATGGCTTCAAACGATGCGCTCGCAGAAAAAATGATTAAAACGCTGAGTGGCCTAACCGGATCCGAAGCCAACCAGGCCATGAACGACTACTATGGCGAAAAGGGAAGCTCCGCCCCGACACACAATATCATCAACCAAGGCATGGCAGGGATTGCCAACCAGTTGACAGTACGCGGCGACAATACCCGCTCCCGCACCAACACAGACTCCGCGCCGACACCGGTTGGAGCCGAGGGTCCGCATACACAGAGTCAGGAATTGCAGGGCTGGATTGCCGGATACGGATCGTGGGCCGACCGCAGTGCCTCCGATGGATTTGGAGCCTACGACGCCAATCTGAGTGGCTTTGTTATCGGTGCTGATCTTTCGGTCTCCAAAAATGTTCTCGTCGGACTGGCCGGCGGGCTAAACAACGGCACTGTGGATCAGAGCAACGGGGCATCCGGCGATACCAAAACTACCTACGGTGCAATCTACGCCTCCCTCGGAACCCAAGCTTGGTTCCTCGATGGAAGCATGATTTATGGAGCCAGTTCCATCGATAACTCTCTGGGAGAGCTCTTCGACACCACCGCCTCCTATGATGCCCAGAACATCGCCTTCTACCTCGGGGGCGGCAAGGAAATCACCACCCAATACCTCATTGTCACCCCGCAGGCCTCTCTGCTGGCCAACTACTACCAGCAGGACGCCTATGACGAAAAGTCGACGACAGCCCCGCCCCGTGCGGTCGACAGCTTCGATGCGTTGTACGTGCGGAGTTCGATCGGGTGCAACCTCGGCTTCTATATGGCCATGGGTGAAGTAACCCTTAAACCCGAAGTCCGTGCCCACTGGCTACACGAGTTCAATGCCAACGAAGAGACTCTCCCCTACACGCTCATCGGTGGAACCGGAGGAAACTACAACATGATCCTCCAGACACCGGAAGCAGACGTTATCCGGCTCGGAGCGGGCATTGCCGCCAAACTAAGTGAGCATCTCGAACTGCGTGCAGACCTCGATACCCAGCAGGCCAGCGGCTATTCCGACTACACCCTGCTCGGATCACTCCGCTACCAGTTCTAATGATGTAGCGGGATCGATGTTCCCGGGCTGTGAGGCGGGATCGGCGACCCCGCCTACAGCACCTCGGTTCGTTGCGCCCCCACCCCATCGACCCCCACTTCCATCACGTCACCCGCCTTCATCAGCACCTGCGGATCGCGCGCCGAACCAATGCCCGAAGGCGTGCCTGTAGAAATTACATCCCCCGGTAACAGCGTCATTCCCTTCGAGATATATTCAATCAGGAACGGAACCGTGAACATCATATCGGACGTATGGGCCTCCTGAAGCAGTTCCCCATTGAGCTTTTGCCAAACCCGCAGTTGATCCAGCCGAGGCACTTCATCCGTCGTCACTAAAAACGGCCCCATCGGGCAAAACGTATCGAACCCCTTTCCAAGGAACCACTGGCCGTTCCCCTTTTGCACAATACGCTCCGTAGCATCGTTGAGCACCGT
>JAUXGY010000331.1 GCA_030621805.1 Kiritimatiellales bacterium
GCCGCATACCACCGCCCGATGCGCCCGCACACTGCCCGCAAGCCGGAGGGCGAAAATCGCATTGCCGCATGGGCGCAGCTTTTCTACTCGAACCGCGTTGACCTCGTGGTCGAGTGCGACACCCACATGACCAAGCGCAGCTTCCCCGTTCGCCCGTTCGACGGCGAGGGCAGTTACGAAAGCTTTATCCGCGACGATGCCAACGGCACCGTCTTCATTGGCGAGGGCGGGTGGGGCGCGCCCAAGCGCCCCGCCAACGACAACAAGCCGTGGACGATGGCCTGCGACTCGTTCTACCAGTTTAAATGGATCATGGTTTCCTCGAAGGAGATGCTCATTCGGACAGTCAAGTTCGAGAATGCCGAAGCCGTGGTTCCGCTCACCGAAGATACCCTTTTCCAGGAGCCGGAAAACATGGTGTTCTGGAAACCCGAAACCGGCAAGGTTCTGCGCCTGCCCTTCAGTGTAGACCATCCAACCTATACGGCACCCCAATCAAAGGAGCTATGACCATGCGAAAAGTTAATATGAAAATTCCTGCACATTTCCTGTCGCGCTCGGCTTGCATTGGCCTTCTGCTTTTGCTGCCTTCACTTGTTTTGGGCGAGGCGGAGTTTTATCGGCTCTCCCGGCGCGGCGGCCCTTCCACCACGATGGTGATTGGCTGGAACCAAGCTTCGGGCTCCGATCCAGAGGTATGCTACGACACGGTTGACCACGGAAAGAAGGCGATCGCCTACCGAGGCCGCCAAGCCCCCGATAGGGTGGTGGAATACCGTGAAATGAACAACCACTTTGTCCGTCTGGAAAACCTTGAGCCGGATACCGCCTACTATTTTGTGATTTGCGACAGCGAAGGTGTGGGTCGCCGCCTTTGGTTCCGCACGGCACCGGCAACCCCTAAACCGTTTACCTTCATTGCGGGGGGGGATTCGCGCACGAACCCCGAGCCTCGGCGGGCGGGTAATCAATTGGTAGCCAAGCTACGGCCTTTGTTTGTGCTTTTCGGGGGCGACTACACCGGATGGGGGAAGCCCAAGCAATGGATGGAATGGTTTGCCGACTGGCAACTGACGATTAGCGAGGATGGCCGGATCTACCCCATTATTGCCACCCACGGTAATCACGAAAATGCCGACCTGCAGATGATGGACAAGCTCTTCGACACGCCACATATCGACCAATACTATTCACTCGGCATCGCGGGCGAACTGATGCGTATCTGGGTGCTCAACTCGGAGCTGGAATATAATAAGGTTCCGGCCAAAGTGCGTGAACAGCAGGCGTGGATCGAGGCCGATCTTCCGCGTCATCCAGACACCCGCTGGAAAGTCGCCGCCTACCCCCGCCCGATGCGCGCTCACACCGCTGGCAAGGCGGAAGGCGAAAACCGCATCGCCGCATGGGCGCAGCTTTTCTACGACAATGGCGTTGATCTGGTCGTTGAGTCTGATACCCACATGGTCAAGCGTAGCTATCCCGTTCGTCCATTCGATGAAAAGGGTAGCTACGAAAGCTTCATCCGCGACGACAAGAAGGGCTTTGTTTTCATCGGTGAAGGAAGCTGGGGAGCCCCAAAGCGCCCCATCAACGACGACAAGCCGTGGACCATGGCCAGCGATTCGTTCTATCAATATAAATGGATTCAGGTTTCCTCGAAGGAGATGCACATCCGGACGGTCAAATTCGAGAATATCGAAGCCGTGGTTCCGCTCACCGAAGAGAACCTTTTCCAAGAGCCGGAAAATATGGTGTTCTGGATGCCCGAAACCGGCAAGATCCTGCGCCTGCCCTTCGACATCACGCATTCGACCTACACCTCCCCCTCGGAAGCCCGTGTGCTCTTTGGCCTCGGCGGGGAGTGGGAGTGGAGACTGAGCAGCACCCAAACCTGGGCCACCGCCATCGCGCCGCTGGGCTATGGCGATTCTCAGGTGCGTACCTGCATCGCCCCCGAGGGCGAAAAGCCGCGCGCCCTCTTCTTTCGCAAAACATTTACGGTGGATGACCCCGCAACGATCTCCCGCCTTTTCTTTGATGTGCTGGCCGACGATGGCTGCAGCGTGAAGCTGAACGGCACGGAAGTAATCCGTTACAACATGCCCGCCGGCGAAATTTCGGCCGAGACGTTCGCGCTCAATCGCGTTGCCGACTGGAGAGAAAAGACCGCCCTTCCGCTACCGGTCGAGCCAAAGTTTCTGAAGAAGGGCGATAACACCATCGAGGTGCAAGTGCACCAGCACTCACCCAACAGCTCCGACCTTGTCTTTGATCTAGCCGTTCGGGTTAAGCACTAAGAAACAAAAAGGCTCCACCATGAAAGTACGCACACGATTTGCACCCAGCCCAACCGGCAACGTCCATATTGGAAATATGCGCGCGGCCATATACAACTGGCTCTTTGCCCGCCACCACGGCGGCGAGTTCCTGCTACGCGTCGAGGATACCGACCGTGAGCGCTCCACCCCCGAAGCCATCCAAACCCTGCTCGACGCCATGGATTGGCTCAAACTCGATGTCGACGGAGAACCGCTCTATCAAAGCACCCGCATGGAAGCCCACCTCGAAGCGGCGGAAATGCTGCTCTCCAAAGGCCTCGCCTACAAGGAGGACAAAGGCGGACTCGGCCAGGGCGAGTGCGTCATCTTCAAGATGCCCGGAACCGATGTCTCGTTCGAAGATGGCATCAAAGGCACGCTCTCGAAGGCGGCGGAAAACATGCAGGATTTTGTCATTGTCCGCTCCAACGGAACGCCGGTATTCCATTTGGCCAATGTGCTCGACGACATCGAGCAGGGCATCACCCACGTCATCCGCGGCGACGACCACATCGAAAACACCTACCGCCACA
>JAUXGY010000238.1 GCA_030621805.1 Kiritimatiellales bacterium
TACAATTAGGATTAAAGACTCCTGCATCCTTATCCGCTCGCTAAGCAGGAGGATATCCTTGAGTTGCTCCTCGTTCTTGGCAGTGGCCCAGCGCTTCTCGAACTCGGGATGCTGTACCATGTGCGCAATGGCGGCGAGTGCCTTGAGGTGCATGCTGCGCATGTCGCGGCTATCGGCAATCACAAAGAACGCTTTCACCGAACTGGTTCCAACCCTTGGAACCGATGCCCTCATCAGGCTCACCGCCTTCGGCGCTACCGTGGTCGAAAAGGTTTAATCCTTGATTGGAGGCCAAGGCTCGCCGCGCTTGAACGAATGGCATAACTGTTCGTATTTGGTTTTTTGGCGCTGGTACTCGCGCCGCGACAAGGACTTGTTCGAGTCCTTATATTCACTCAATAAATCAATGGCCTTATTCATGACTCTTTCGGCCTTTGAAAACTTTCTGTTTCGGGCATACGCACAAGCCAGCAGTCTATACACATCATGCTTTTCAATGGAACTTCTCTCCACGAGGGCGGTAGCATATTCCAGTGCTCTCTCCCCATTCCATAGCGCGGAGTCCTCACTACAGGCATATATTTCAATCAGCTTTAAACTCGCATCATAATTCTTTTTCGAATGAGCAATCTCCAGCCAGTTAATCGCCTCACCGACCTGAGAGGCAAATTCTTCGCAAAGATACAACTCCGCCAAATCATATGCGGTTTCGCCTAGAGGGTTCAGTTCATAGGATTTTTTATACAACGTTTCCGCCAGCTTCAAGTTGTGAGAAAACGTTCCTCCCTTTTTATATTTCGCCGCTTCCTCGCGCACGGCCATGGCCACAGTCCGATCATCCCTGCCTTTTTTATTCTCCAAAATACGCTTATATGCATTCATTTCGCGCTCCATAGACTGGAGTTCTTCTGCCGCTTTTAAATGCCCTTTCTTTTTCGCTATCTTAAAAAGATACAGAGCGGACTCCCAACTGGGGGGAACCATTTTTATCTTTACAACATCCTTATAAATAGCAGCTCCCCGAACATATCGACCATTAATATAACTACTCGGTTCATAGCCCGTATGCACACGCACGGTATATTCAGACTTATAACCGTCCCTATGTTTTTCCCCCCACAAAAATACCGTCTCTGGAGGATTTTTTAGATGGCGATAAAGGAGCGTTTCTATAGAACGATAATTATGCTGGCATGAGGCTTGATAACTCTCATAGGCCTGCTCCAAATCACCCGTATCGAGATAAAGATTTCCCTGCTGGATATAGAGATCAAACTTCCCTTTATCGATCCCCTTTTGGCACATTTTCAAGGCGAGTTGCGGGTTATACATCTCCCTGTCTGGATCGCCAGCTAAATGTACCAACTTAACCACCGCCCAGAGCATATCGGCATCCGCCGCCCGAAAAATCCACGCCTCCGTTGCCTTTGAAGGTCGAGGTTCCCCCTCCACATATTTTTGAACCTGCTTCTTATACTCTTTTAACTCGTTAAGCGGTGCCACCCGCTGAGCGGTGCGCTGCACTTTTTCCGCCTTCTTAAAATCAACATTCCGGGCATGGGCGGCGGCAAGGAGGGCGAGGGCATCGGCATCGCGCGGTTTTTTGAGGGCAAGAACAGAGGCATATTTCACGGCCTTTTCACCGTCGTGGAATTCGGGGTCGTCGCAAGAGGCGTAGATACGGGCGAGGCCTTCACAAGCCTTGAGAGAGTTGTGGGCAATGGCTTTTTCATACCACTTTATCGCCGTGGCATAGTCTATAGCTGTACCGGAGCCCGTTTCGCAACAGTGCCCTGCGCCTACCATGGCCGACGAATTTCCCGCCTCGGCGGCTTGGGAAAAAAGGCCGAATGCCTGCACCGGATCGGTTTTATACACCGCCGCCCCTTGCTTGTATAAATCCTCGCCTCCCCCATGCGCCAGACAGGTAGAGAGCAAACACACCCAGCCCAATAAAACTTTCTTCATAACACCCCCGTGCACTTCGTTCGGATAGAGCAACACCCTTTCTGTAATTTCGATAATATGCATCCGTCCGCCGTCATTTTTAAGCATGCCTTTTCGGCAGCCTCCCATTCTTCGCTTACTTCCATTAAAATTACATCCTTATCCGCTCGCTAAGCAGGAGGATATCCTTGAGCTGTTCCTCGTTCTTGGCGGTGGCCCAGCGTTTCTCGAATTCGGGATGCTGTACCATGTGCGCAATGGCGGCGAGTGCCTTGAGGTGCATGCTGCGCATATCGCGGCTACCGGAAATCACAAAGAACGCCTTCACCGAAGTGTCCGTTTCGAACGATATGCCCTCGCGGCTGCGCACCAACAAAATCTTAAAGAGCCCATCCCCCTCGACAATGATGTGCGGGATGGCCACGAACGGCGTAACCACGCAACTGCCCTGTGCGGCACGCTCTGCGAATTTGCTGCGGATTTCCTCTTCCGAAAGCGACAACTCCTGCTCCAGCGACTGGGAAATGGCATCGAGTAGACTCTCTGGCGTGGCACCGGGCTCTAGGTCGAGAGCATCGGCGGTCTTGAGGATCTCATCGAAAGCGTCATGCACCACTTCATCGCGGTCGTGAATAATCTCATAAAGCTCCTTCTCCAGCGAATCAGTCGAAAGGCTCCGATTCACGACCCCCTCGGCGAGATGCAACAGCGCATAGTCCATATGGGTGCGCTTGCGCCCGTAGAAGAAATAGATCAGCAGGCCCAGCACCACCAGGCCCAGACTGATCTCGACGGCCGCCAGGCCCATGTCGAAGATTAAAAGCGAAAAGCAGACGATTCCAAACAGGGGAAGCCACGGGCAAAACGGCACGCGGAACGTCGGGCGGTAGTTGGTCAGTTTGCTCTTGCGCATCACCAGCACCGCCGCCGCCGAAAGAATATAAGAGCTGATCACCACCGCCGAGGCGGCCTTTACCAGTTTTTCAATATCGAGCAACAACGACGCCAGGATAACCACGCCGGTCAGCACAATCGCCACCGTCGGTGAGCCCTGCTTGTTTACCTTCGCCGTAAACGGCGGTAGCAGGTTGTCGCGCCCGAGTGCCAACGGATAGCGCGAGGCCGACATGATCCCCGCGTTTGCCGTGGTGATGAAGGCCAGCACCGCCGCAGCCGTAATCGCGATGTAGCCAACCGGCCCGGCGAAAATACGCGCGGTGTCGGCAATCGGCGTGAACGAACCCGATAGTTCATCCGCAGGAAGAATTCCGACCGTCACCGTCAACAGCAAGGCATAAAGTACCGTGATCGCTAAAGTGGCCGCGATGAAACCCGCCGGAATGTTCCGGCGCGGATTGCGCACCTCCTCCGCAATCGTCGCGGTCTTCAGCAAACCTCCAAAAGAAACAAAAACAAACCCGGCCGTTGAAAGGATCGTACTAATCCCCCCTCCCTCGACAATAAATGGACGGAAGTGCGAAAGCTGGATATTTGGCGCACCGACAACAAAGTATCCCCCCATCAACAGGAGCAAAGCAAACACCAGCACCACCTCGAACTTGGCCGCCGCCTCCGTTCCCTTAATATTAAGGAAAACAAAAAAGAACGTCACCGGAGCCGCCGTGGCAAAGAGCGGAACCTTTCCGCCACTCAAAAGAAACACCACCTCCGCCAAGCCGAAGACCGCAAAGGCCGTCTTGAGCGATAGCGCAAACCAACTGAGCAATCCCGAAACCGTCCCGACCAGCGGGCCGAGGCTGCGGGTCAGGAAATAATAGTCACCACCCGCCTTCGGCATCGCCGTCGCCAACTCAATCACGCTGAACACGCCGATGAGCGCCAGCATACCCGCAATCAAATAGGAAACGACCATCGCCGGCCCGACCAGCGAAAAGGCCAAGCCCGGCAGCACGAAAATACCCGAACTAATCATCGCTCCAGCGGCGATACAAAATACATCCGTAAATCCGAGGCCTTTTTTCATGAGCGGTTAAA
>JAUXGY010000112.1 GCA_030621805.1 Kiritimatiellales bacterium
ACACGGAGCGCTGCCAATCACGGTGCATGAAAAGCCGCATCTTTTCCTTGTAAGTGCCGTTCCCCGCACCCGTGTAGTTCCCTCGCCGGTTCCGCTTAAAGTCGTAGAACGTTCCCTCAAGATCATTTCCGATCGTCTGACCGGAACCTAGAACACCCGGCACTTCGTCAAGTCCCGGCATTTCCCCGAAGCTGACAACAACCCCCTCACCAAGCCAGTTCCCCATCCCGGAGGAGGCTCCAACCTGCAACTGGATATCGGATAGGCCGACTCGGCTGTCCGAGGTGATCACAGGCAAGTCCAGATGAGGCCTTGAATTTTTCTTTAGGGAAACCTTCAGCCTACGTAGCGGCATCTTCGGGTGCTGAATCGGACGGGGAGGCTCAAATTTCGTTTCCTCCTTCCGGGTTCTTGTAAAAACCACCAGCGTACCGGCCAACAGGAACAGGGCGAAGTGGACCAATACGCTCAAGAGCACCGCACCCGACAGTCCCCATACCTCCCCTCTCTTTTTTTTATTATCCTTTCCAGACATTCGTTGCATAAGATACGAATACAACAAGATGTTCAAGAAAAGATAATTTTATTGAGCAAATTCTTGCCTTAATCGCATCTGAATACCCCTCAGATTCGCGCGCTGAAAACGGGTAAAGTCGCTTTTCTACAGGATCTGCGGGCGTACGACCAAACGCTGAAAATAAACCTACGTTGCGAGCCACAAACCCATTTTAGAAATATCCCGGTATATTTCAGGCCAAAGGTTTTTCAACACAAAGACGTAAAGAGCACTGTGTATCGAAAATTAAATGCTTTGTTCTCCGCATCTCTGTCGTAAAAAACCATTCCTACGAAGGATCCGAACCTTTAGTTGAGACAGAGAATACTAGTACAGCAAGGGCTTTGGTCGACCCGGATATACACGCGTGCAAGTCGTGTCCATAAAGCTTCCAACCGAAAGCTTTCTGAGATTCTCAAGATTCTCCAACGGCCATTTTTTCTCGGATTTCGCTTCGATTATTGTCCCGTTTTTATCGGTGATAACGATCAAATAGGTATCATACTTTTTCCCGCGAGTCGGTCCACCAGCTACGGCATATTCCTCTAGCTCGACTCTCCTAGAGCTCCAAAACTCATAGGAGCGATTGTTCTCGTCCGAGGGAATAAACGAGCCAGTTTGGTGATCCAGAAGAATATACTTGTTGTTGTGGCGACGTTGCGCCCCGATGGCAAAAAACTCGACCTTCATTTCGTGGTTGTATGCACCCGCACTGCGCTGTGCGATCCGAGTCCCGAACGTAAAATAATTCACCACAGGCATGTTCGCCAGCGAGCTCTCACCGAAACGGTTTGAAACCTGCCGAAGCTTCGACTTTTTCCTGAAGTCGACTTTAAATTGGGGAGGATTCTTTAGTTCGATGTGTTCACGGGATTCTTTGGAGAATTGATCCAAATGAATTTTTACCTGCTTTCCTTCGCTATTTTCCATCACGGCAGTCTTGCCCATGAGTGCCCTGAAGCTAGCCTCAAAAGTCGAACCATCCAGCAACGTCCAAGACCGTATTTCTTCAGCACCGGAAGCACATATAACAAATAAAAGAACCGATACAATACTAACTCTTATTAAACTCTCCATGCCAATGTCCTTCGGCAAACATGCCTGTAGAAGGGATCCATTATCGGCCAAATCATCCGCTACGATCATTACATATAATTATAGCCACGAACAAGGGCGGGGCGGCCGGGGTAGACGCGCTTGCAGGTATCGTCGAAATAGTTACCGATAGAGCGCTTGCGCAATTCCTCGACATGATCCATCAACCATTCATTCGAGGTTTTGTAGTCAATTATCTTTCCGCGTTTGTCGGTAACGATGAGCAGGTAACCTTTATATTTCTTGCCTCGGGTCTCCAAGCCGCGGAACGTATATTGGTCCGTTTCGGAAATCCTCGGGCTCCAGAACTCGTGCGAGTCTCCATTTTCCTTGGATGGAACGAATGAACTGGAATGCCGGTCAAGGAGAATATACTTGTTATTATGGCGGCGTTGCGAGGCAATCGCAAAAAGCTCAAGAGTGACTTCGTGGTTATATTCGCCCGCGCTGCGCTTCTTGACCGACGCACCGAATTCATAGAGCAGGATCGTCGGCATGTCCGTCAGCAAATATCGATCCGAATAGTTTAGCTTGGACGACTTATTCTTAAAGTTGAGCCTGAACTTCGGAGGGTTATCCAGTTCGAAAAGCTCAATGTCATCCGGAGCGAAACGGCCTATCTCGATTTTTTTCTGAGTCCCCTTGGCATTTTCCATAATGATACTTCTGCCGATCGTGGAACGATAGCGTGCTTCGAGTTCCGTACCATCCGCCAAAACCCACTTGCGCATATCATGGAGCCCGGGGGCATCCGGAGGGATCGTTTCTTCCACAGGAGCCTCGGCTGCACCGCCATTCACGGCTTCTTCCGTCGCCTTTTCATCACTTGCCTCTTCGGTCTTTTCCTGCGCCGCCGCCAAGCTGACGACGAGCAAGGCAACCATGAGCAACCCGCCTCTCAATCTGATTAAACGTTCCATTTTTATCCTTTTCAAAAGCGCCTCCAACGTAATTAGAAGTCCTTGAATACTGGGCCGTTGGTCAAACAGCAATCGCCCTCATACAAGTCCTTGTAGATCAAGTCCAACAAGTCGTGCGAAAGCTCCTCGGTCTTGAAGACGGGCAGAATCGGTCCACCCTGATCGTTTTTTGGATAATCCACACCTTTGACTTCAACGAGGAGCACGAGAGCAGCCAGACCGCCGTTGTCCCCCATGGCTATTTCGATATCCTGCGGCTCTCCGGCTTTCAGAGTAATCCAATCTCCAGCACTCAGAAGGGTGTCATAGCCAAAAAAGTAAGTGTCTTTCTGCGAATGGTTACCCGACCAATTAACGGTCGAAAATCCGTTGATAGAGGACTGCCACGCAGCAAAAAACTTAACATCGCCACTCACACGAACCCCAATAAAATGGTCGCCTGCCCCCCAGAACCGGAAGGTGATATCCTCGGGATACACAATCTGTCCCTTGTAGTGCACCAGCCAAAAGGCGGCGGACGCACGGTCCTCGCCAAATGCGGAAGGTGCGATCGAAGAGCTCATTGTGTTCACCACGACACAAGAGGCATAGCGCTTTCTCGGGGATTTGTAGTAGCGGGAAAGCGTGGCAGTATCCCAGTTCCCAAAGAACTTATTAAGAATAATCTGGTAGGCGTCGCCATCAATAGGACTATAACTTCCGCCGCGTGTTCGCTTGAAGTCGTAATAGGTTCCCTCCAAGTCATTTCCAATCGACTTTTCCTTACCCAGCAGGCCGTCATCATCTTCAAAGCTGGGCATATCACCGAAAGAGACCATGTCGCCCCCGCTACTGAGACCTGCCCCAATCCCACTCGATGCTAGATCTGGGAATTGGATGTCGTGCAAGTCGGGCCGATTAACCACCGCGGTAATCTTTGCCGTAGACTTGGGCTTGGTGGGTTTCTTCATTTTCACCTGCAGCTTTTTAAGCGGCATTTTCGGAACCTTAACAGGAGGCGGCGGCTCAAACTCAATCTCCTTCGGCTTAACGATCGTAAAAATGACCAACGCCCCGGCCAAAGCGAAGAGCCCGGCATGAAACAGAACACTCACCACGACCGCGGTGGGCGCTCCCTTTACCAAGTTCTTAGTTTTTCTAATAAGTCTCTTCATGGCTTATCTCAATTTGCCTACCCTCTCGCACTGCTATTCTGAACACCATGGTAACCCAATCAAGGGAGACTGAAAAAGATGCTCCCCAGCGGACTCGAATATAAGCCACTTCGAGTGGGAATTGTCAAGGGTACCATCCGACCTTTTTAGACTCGAAAAATCGAAGAATGAACGCCTCCCCAAAGAACCAGACATCCTTAAAAGCACGGCGCTCAAGAACCGTTAGACAAAAGACACTCCAGAGGATTCCCGCAGCAAACAAAACAACAAACGGAATCCATCCCTTGGCCACAACGTCAAGGCGGGAAAGAGGGAGCCTGAATTTGATCCTGTCCGACTCACCCCAGCCCCGAATCGAGGTGCTGAAAAATAAATGTAGATCAGACCCTTGCGCAAAAGTGGAGGAAACTCGGCGCTTTCACCCGCGAATAGCGAACGACAGGCTAGTACCACAAGGCCTTGGGGCGCCCCGGATAAACGCGTTTGCAAGTATCGTCCATATAGTTCCCTATGGAGAGTTTCCGAAGATCTTCAACATTCTCAAACAACCATTTATTCGGGGTTTTTTGAGCAATCACCTTGCCGCGCTTATCTGTGATGATAATAAGATAGGACTTATATTTCTCCCCTCGCGGCTTAATAGGATGCTCCCACTCCCACGAATGTTTATCTAGGCTCACAACCCTGGGGCTCCAAACCTCCATCGAAGAATTATTTTCTTTAGAAGGAAGAAATGAATCCGTTTGGTAGTCTACCAATATATACTTATCATTAAAGCCTCGTTGTGCCGCAATGGAAAAATACTCAACCGTTAATTCGTGATTGTATTCGCCTGCGCTACGTTTCTCGACTCGGACACCGAATGTGTAGAGTGAAATTACGGGCATAGCAACCAGAACAAACCGGTCGGAATACTGCATTTTCGAACTTTTCTGACGGAATGAAATCTTGAGATCAGGGGGGGGATCCAACTCAAATAATTCAATGTCAGCACCGGAAAATCGGTCCAACGCAATCTTTTTCTGCTTTCCATCACGATTTTCCATAGCCACTTTCTTGGCCACAACGAACAAGTACTTCGCCTCGAATACCGTACCATCGGCCAACGTCCAAGTTCGAAATTCTCTACCCTGTGCAATACACACAACCAATAAAAGCGCGAGAAAAGCGCCGATCTTCATGTTTTTAACTTCTTTCATGCCAACTCCTTTCGCATACCCGTCCGCGGCAATCAATAATCACGAAATACCGGCCCATTAGTCAGGCAAAACTCGTTCGGGGGGAGATCCCTGTAGATGGCATCAATCTGATCATGCGAAAGGTTTTCGACCTTGAACACCGGAAGAATCGGTCCTGCCTGTTTATTTTGCGGATATTCCACGCCCTCGACTTCGACCAGAATCATAAAAGCCGCCAACCCCCCCTCATCCCCCATAACAATCTCAATATCCTTCGCCTCTCCAGCTTTGAGTGTAATCCAGTCTCCCACATCTAATTGTGTGCCATGTCCCAAGTAATACAGATATTTTTGCGGATCGTTTCCTCTCCAAGGGGTACTAAACAGATCCCTTACGCTTTCCCGATAGCCAGCAAACATCACATCTTGCTTGTCCACTCGAATTCCAAGGAAATAATCGCCCACTACCCAGAACCGGAAAGTGATGTCCTCGGGATACACAAGTTTACCCTTGTAGTAAACAACCCAACGCCCTCCTCCTGCCGGATCCTCGCCAAACGCCTTTGGAGCGGTTGAAGAACTTAGGTTAGGAACCATGACACATGTGGCGTAGAGTTTCTTGGGCGATTTATAGTACTGCGCGAACGTAGATAGATCCCAGTCGTTGTTCAGAAATTTAGCGACCACAATCGCGTACGTATCCCACCCCGAACCATTATAGTTTCCGCTCCGCGTGCGTTTGATATCGTAATAGGTTCCCTCTAGATCATTGCCGATCGATTTTTCCGATCCCATGAGACTATCTTCATCTTCAAAACTGGGCATATCGCCGAAAGAAACCATCTCGCCGCCACTGCTAAGCCCCGCCCCAATCCCGCTTGATGCCAGATCCGGGAATTGAATATCGTGCAAATCGGGCCGATTGACCACTGCGGTAATCTTTGCGGTCGACTTGGGCTTCGTCGGTTTTTTCATCTTCACCTGCAGCTTTTTAAGCGGCATTTTCGGAACCTTAACAGGAGGCGGCGGCTCGAACTCAATCTCCTTCGGCTTAACGATCGTAAAAATGACCAACGCCCCGGCCAAAGCGAAGAGCCCGGCATGAAACAGAATACTCACCACCACCGCAGTGGGTGCTCCCTTAATCAATTTCTTAGTATTTTTAATAAGTCGTTTCATGGTAGATTGCCGTACTGCATTGCCTTGCTAAAGTTGAGGTTTTTCACCTCGGAAATCGCACAGGCATCCATCAAAATACAGGAAGCACGATGCTCCTTCTTGCCGCTACCCATCTCAATCTGTGCCGGCGTGACGGACTGCGCAACCTCCCCAAAGGCTGCCGCCGAGGAAAGCACAGTCAAGCTTAACAGCAATCGTTTCATGATTCATCTCCCTCTGTTATAGGCTTCCCGTTCTTGCTGACCAGCATCGGTACCAATATGCCCC
>JAUXGY010000295.1 GCA_030621805.1 Kiritimatiellales bacterium
ACACGCTGGCGATAGCGCATGAGGCGGGCGTGGAGTATGATCTCGAACGCATCAACACCGTTTCGAAAAAGTGCCCGAACATTTGTAAGGTGTCGCCGTCGTCGAGTTATCACATTGAAGATGTTCACGCTGCGGGCGGCATCAGCGGGATTCTGGCCGAGGTCGCAAAGAAGGAAGGATTGCTGAATCTCGATTGCCCGACGGTCACCGGCAAAACACTCGGCGAAAATATTGCGGGCGCGGAAAGCAAGGATTTGGAATGCATCCGTACGGTGGAGAATGCCTATAGCAAAACCGGCGGCCTTTCTATTCTCTGGGGAAATCTCGCCGAAGGGGGTTGCGTGGTGAAGAGCGCGGGGGTTGATCCCAAGATGCTCGTCCATACGGGCCCCGCGGTAATCTTTGAATCGCAGGAAGAAGCCTGCGAAGGGATTCTGGCCGATCAGGTAAAAGCGGGCGACGTGGTGGTAATTCGCTACGAAGGACCGAAGGGTGGACCGGGCATGCAGGAAATGCTGGCACCGACCTCCTACATCATGGGGCAGGGACTCGGCGATAGCGTGGCACTGATTACGGATGGTCGCTTCAGCGGCGGAACCCACGGTGCATGCATCGGCCACATTTCTCCGGAAGCGGCGGAGGGCGGGCCGATTGGTTTGATCCGCGCAGGCGACCTGATCGAGATCGATATTCCCAACAACAAGCTGGCCGTTCATCTTTCCGATGAGGAGCTTGCCGAACGCCGGAAAGATTGGACGGAACCTGCGCCGCGCTTCACCTCCGGCTGGCTTTCGCGCTACGCCAAAATGGCCACGAATTCCAGCAATGGCGCGGTGTTGAAAGGATAGAATGCGCCGGGGGCTCACCATCTTGGTTTCGGGATTGATTTTGTTGCAGGCTCATGGCGGTCAGCTGGACGATTTCGAGGAAAAGGGAAAAAAGAAAGCGTCCAGCTCGTCGTCTAATTCACAACCGAAGTCGCAAAGCTCCGACTCGTCCTCAAGCTCCTCCTTTGGATCTGGAACCTATCCTTCCGAGAGCAGTAGGAGCAACTTTTCGGGCGATTTCCTTATTTGGTTAATAACGGCTCCGTTCCAGTCTCGGAATAGTGATGCCGCATCGTCGTTCTCGGATGAGGATGAGAACGAGGGATGGGCGGATGGGGACACCGGTCTGTTCTCCGGACACACCTCAGGCAAATTAACGAAGCCGTATCTCCGAGCCGACTATAACTGGCAACACATCAACTCAAATCTCGATGCCCAGGATCTCCGGGTGGAGGCGGGCTATAAGCTATTGGCTTTTTATGGGCGGCACACTCTCTATACGGAAAGCAACCCGTCTGATGAACTAACCCTTAACCAGTACTATGGCCTGTTGCGGTTTGGCGATACGTTACGCCACGAGGATTTTTTAAATGGGGCGTGGGAGGTCGGGTTGGGGCTGGGTACGGCGCAGCAGATCGGCAACGAGGAGCATTCGAGCTGGGCGCTTACGGTGCCGGTCAAGTTTTACCCAACGGATTGGTTCGGGGTTGAATTTCGTCCAGCATGGTACCGTCCGCAGGATCGGATGATCGGCGACTACGATCTTTCCGCCAGCCTAGGCTGGCGTTTTGTGCAGGTGCGGGGCGGTTACCGCTGGCTGTGGATGCAAGGAGTGGGACACCTACTCAACGGCCCCTATGCGGGCGTGTCTATCAGCTTTTAGTTTATAAAAATGGATTGCATCGCTTCATGATTATCCACCGAATTTAGGAAACAGTTAAAATGAAAATCGTTTTGCGTACACTAGTGTGTTTTCTGGCTTGGCCCTCCCTCGGTTTGGCGGAATCGGAGAAAGGATCTCCGTCTACCAACAGGAAAGACCGGGGTGGCCTCCATGCGTATAATCAGGCGCTTAAGGATCAGGGGTGGCACCGCAAGGAGGCCAACGCACTCACGGATGCCTTGGCGCATACTTTTGGCGATGCGGTGCTCCTGCCGCTACCCAATCCGAACCAGCAGGTGACCAAATTATTTGAGGGATATCAGGCGGACTACACCCAGTTTGAAAAGGATTTTCCCGCCGCCACCATCACCTCTCCTCGGAGAAGGGTCCCCTCGAAAAAGCCGGGCGTGTGGTCGCATATTGTGATGAATCCGACCGCGGGCCGAATCTACGATCTGGAATTAAACCCGAAAAACCCGGATGAACTCTATGCGAACCCCGACGGGGATGGCATCTTCTTCTCCGGCAATGGGGGAAGGAACTGGCGCGCGATTACGGATACGATTCCATCCCGTCTGCATCGGGACTGTGCGGAAAACGTCATCGTTGATCCCCGCGACTTCAACCATGTGTTTTCCATCTCCCGACTCGGACATCTGCACGAAACAAAAGACCGGGGAGCCCATTGGAAGCTCGTGTTAAATGCGGGGCACAAGAACGGCAATGCACCGCAATTCAAATGGGTCGAAGCCTTCCGGGATGCGAACAAAAAGCTCATCCTCATCGGCGTGGTTACGCACGGCTCGGGACAGAACGGGGGCTGGACGCCGGGGGTCTACCGCTCGGCCGATGCCGGAAGCTCTTGGGATCTTATTCCGGTCGGGGGAGCCAAGCTACAGGAAATGGCCTTCCATAAGAAAGACCGGAACCTGATCTATCTGGCCGGCCGATCCAAACTATTTATTTCACGGGATGCCGGAAAAATGTTCAAGTTGCTGAAGGATTTCGAGACGGGCGACCGCCCGATGTTTGTCTCTTCCCTCTACGGCAACCATGCCGACGCCCTCTATGTGGCGGTGTCGACCGGCAAAGATACGCAAGTCCATTTTTCCGCTGACCGGGGGAAAACATGGGAGTTACGCCAGGACTCTGCGAGCAACACCGGATATGAAAACGGGATTTTCGGAAAGGACGGAAGTAGCGGGTGGACCAGTTTTTTCGAGGTTGATCCCTTCGACAAGAACCATCTCATGGCATCGAGTGTTAGCAGCTGCGAGTCCTTTGACGGCGGGGTGAACTGGACGTTTTTTTCTTTGGGAAACCGGGCGGATGCGGTGATGCCGGATGGCACGATTGCGCCATCACCACACGGCGGCCACAATGCCGACAACCACGTACTCAAGTTCCACCCGGCGCGCCGAGGCTTCCGGGTCAAAGGCTGCGATGCTGGAATCATGGCGAAGCGGGAGGACAAGGCGAAGAACTGGACAAATATCAACGGCGATATGCCCGCCTTCCTCTGGTATTCGATTGTCGTAAACGAATTCGGAGACCGCTACATTGCGGGCAACACGCAGG
>JAUXGY010000322.1 GCA_030621805.1 Kiritimatiellales bacterium
CCACGCTGCTGCTCAGGGTTTGAATCGTCTTTTCGCCAAACTCCAGCGGGCGGGTCTCCGCCC
This sequence comes from Kiritimatiellales bacterium, assembly GCA_030621805.1. Classification (GTDB taxonomy): domain Bacteria; phylum Verrucomicrobiota; class Kiritimatiellia; order Kiritimatiellales; family Pontiellaceae; genus Pontiella. The sequence goes on from JAUXGY010000322.1 coordinate 64, forward strand.
AGAGGGGTTGCCCATCGGCATCGGTCAGCGAAAACCGCGCGGTCGCTTTGTCGAGCGTAAGCGTGAGGGCCTTGGTTTTAAAAGTAATGACCCCGTCCTTTTCCTTGGCTTTCACCTTGGCTTTGCCGAAGTCGTTATCGATCACGATCTGCGCCTTTTCCGGATCGTTCTTCGGATCGGCATAGACCCCGTTGGTTGCGGCCTGGATCCGGAACACATCCGGGCGGTAGAAGGTGATGCGCATCTGGATATCCGAATCTGTCTGAACGGTATAGACGGGATCCTTCCCGGCTTTTTCCATTTCCGTGATCCTGCCCGGACCGGCGGCAAAGGCGCAAGAGAGCGAGAAGCAGGCGGCAAGAACAACAACGGGAAGCGCAAATCGGTTTTTCATAATGGGAACTCCTTTTCGTATTTGAGGCGAGAACCTATACATTCCGGCCTCTGTCGGCAATATGGATCGGCGGGATATTGCGCGGGCGAACATGGCGCATTCGTCTACTTTCTGGGGAATGCCCAAGAGATGGAGGGCGATGTATTTGAAGGAACCAAGGCAACCCTCTATTATCTCCCGAACACTGCGGGGCGGGGAGGCACGGTTGCGGGTCGTCCGACCGTATTGCGGAAGTCCATGGATCGGTAACAGACCTCCTTTAGTTTTGATATAGTATTCTATATATTTTCCCCTATAAATGGGTGATTTTGACCTATTTTATATAGAATACTATATCATATTCTAAATGCTGGTGGGCAAGAAAATGGCGCTGGATTCATCTTTTGGAGGGGTAGCTCGCAAGGCCGTAGCGAGTTTTACGCAGGCGTCGCTCTTCCATTGGAACGCCCCGAATCTTCGGGGCGCTACGACGGAGGGTTAAACTTTGCCCACCGGGGTTTTTCGCGCTTCAGTACGGAAGTAAACTTGAGCGGGGTTTCGATAGAGAGCTTTTAGCCTCCGGCTGATTCATACTCTTTGCAGGCATCCAGATAAGCCATTATGTTGTCCCATGGAACCTCGGGTTCAAGTAGGTGCGTTGGGCAGCAGAGTAGCCCTCCCTTGCTTCCTGCAATATCAAGATTCTTGATGACTTCTTTTTTTACATCTTCCGGACTGCCAAACGGCATGGTGCTTTGTGTGCCGATCGTCCCGCAAAAAGAAACAATATCACCATACTCGCGATGGACTTCCTGAAAGTCCATACACTCGGGCTGGAATGGATTCAGGACATCGATACCGGCCTCAATAAAGTCGCCGATCAGGGGCTGGACATAGCCGCAACTGTGATACTGAATAATGATGTCTGGGTTGACGGCCTTGGCGGCTTGGATGACTTGGGCAAGCCGACTCTTAAGGAATTGTCTGTAAAAATCTTCACTCATCATCAGGGCTTGCTGCATTCCGACATCATCTCCAATTCGAAGGACATCCACACCGCACTTGGCAAACATAGCGGCGCGCATACATGCGATCTCAGTGACTTTATCCAGCAGCCAGGTTGCGCTTTCATCGTCTGACATCATATCGACCATAAGTACGCTCATGTCGCGGAGATACCAGGAGGTTTCCCATATGGTACATTCCATTGCGCCGAAAACGGCAAGATCCCGGGCATGGTAGTCTTTCACCTTAGCGACCAAAGGGGCTGTATCGACCGTTGAGAAGTCGGGGAAAGGATAGGCCTGCATCTGTTCTAGGGAATCAAAGGTGGCCATCGGGTGCCGCATCCGAGTCATGTGCATGGCTGCGGCGCCGCCGGGTTCGTGCGCCACACCCCAGTCGTCAAAAATAACGCCGTCAAGCAGGTCGATGTCATAGTATTTCGTCCAGTCGATCTGCTGCTGATCCGGCAACGAAGGCAGTTCAATTTCGCGGCTCGGCATATCAAAGTAGTCGTTGTAGTCCTCGCTGGATCCGGTCTTCTCTTGAAACTGCCGGCATAAATCCGGACAGAGATAGAACTTGGTCGGAACGGTGGTGTAGCCTTTCCTGAGAAGGACGTTAATAAGGTTTTCTCTAGGGGTCATTTTGCCTCCAAATAAAGTTGATTAAACAACGGGTTCAATTGTTTTGTTTTGCAACGCACAGGGACGGATCCTGATGAATAATCACGTTCCCACATGTTGGGATGTATTTAAACCGTTTTCCGCATAAATGAGGAATGGATGGAGTGGTGAGAAATATGTATATTTTGGCTCTTCACGCCCGGTTAAACTTTTCCCAGCGGCTTTGCTCGCGCTGGAGCAGGGAGGAAAACTTGGGAGGGGTGTCGATGGAGACGGTGGTTTCGCGTCGGTCGGCGGGATGTGGGAATCGCAGTTCGACCGCCGCCAGAAAGAGTCCTTTCCCTCTCAGCACGTTGCCTTCCGGGCCATATTTATGGTCGCCGACGATGGGATATCCCATGGTCGCCATGTGGATACGCAACTGGTGCGTCCGCCCGGTGAGCGGAAACAGATCGACCAAGGTCAGCTGCCCGCTCCGAAGGGAAGCAACGGTTTCGACCACCGCATATTCGCTCTGTGCCTGCATCTCGTTGATCGGCTCGTTCACCTGTCCCGATGCTTCCGGTTTTCCTGCGACGACGGCACGATAGCGTTTGTGAATGCGTTTCTCTTCAAACTGCTGGCCGATAAAAACCTGAGCGCTTGAAGTTTTGGCAACCAACAGTAGACCGCTGGTGGAATAATCCAGCCGATGAACCGGGCGCGGCCAGCGCAACGCATCGGGTTGGGTTGAAGGTTCGAGACTACCGGCCAGCGCATTTTCAACGGTCTTAAATTTGTTCCCGCTCACCTCAATACCCGGCGGCTTGTTGATTACGGCAAGATATTCATCTTCAAAGACGACCTCAAGTGGCAGGCGGTAGGTTTTGGGAGGGGTCTGTTGCAGATCGACGAGTTCCAGTAGCTGACCTGCCTCCACCCAGTCGCCGCTTTGACCGGG
>JAUXGY010000341.1 GCA_030621805.1 Kiritimatiellales bacterium
AGACTCTTGTGATCCATTTTTGCATGCATGGCGACTGCCTTGTGGAGTTCCGGTTCAATTCTAACCATGAACTTTCCTGAATATGGTTTTTCGGGGGATTCACCACGTTCGGCGCAAAAGTCGAGATAGTCATCCACGGAATCGTTGAATGCCGAGCGGAGGTCACCTACCGATTCCCCCTGAAAGGTCACAACATCCCGAAGATTGATAACTTCGCCATGAAAGATGCTTGCTTCATCATCAAACTCCACTTTCCCGATATATCCTTTGTATTCCATCATTTTATTACCTCAGCTGCTCTTAAGAATTTTCGCATTGAGCTGACCGCTCCCTTGTCTGTAACTCGCTTGGGGTGGGGTCTGTGAAACACTGCACGGACATCGTTCAGGTGAATGCGGACTCGTGATCCCCGCCCCTCGGTTATTTCTCCACCCAAGGTGATAATGAGACCTTCAATATCCTTCCATGGAATATCCGAACGCTCTGGTTTTTCAACTATTTTTTCGAGAGTACGTGTGTGTTTCTTATTCATCAGGGAGGAATAGTATCAAAATATGGTATCTACACAAGCTTTGTTATTTTTTTCACGAACGTCCCGGGTGGCCCGACCCGGGAATTAAACTTTGCCCTCATCGACGGGCGTTATACCGGGTAGGGTCCACCCGATGTGTGCCGGGCTTGCCCGGCTACTTGTTGGTGCGTCGCTTGTGGCGCGTTCCTCCGTAGATTGCGGAAAGAGTGCAAGATATGGAGGTGCGATACAAGCGATTAGTTCAACCCCGGGCCGGATGGTGGCTAGGGTAGCAGAGAGCAGAGCTTCAGTCTGTAAAGCTGGGGTGAAGGAAGCTTAATGCAAAAACGCGGGCTGACGTACAGCAAGCGAATAGAGGCAAAATGCACGGGGACGAGGGAGCAACACATTCGGAAGTCCTGACCATTCGAGTACGGCGCATTTTGTAGATTCGACAGTTACGCGTTGAAAGTAGCCGAGGAGTACCCTGGGAGAGCCATCGGTTTCTCGCGGACAGATTGCCGGAATGAGATCCTCGGCTTACCAAGTTCTCGGCTCGTCGTGCATCGACTTCGCGCACGGCGGGAGCCTGCCGGAAACGGCGGGGACACAAACAATCGAGGTCGATCTGCGAGTGGGCAACCCGCAAGGGAAGCGTATCGACTGATGGCAGTCAGCAGCGGGCGTAATAGGTGGTGTCGTGAGAATCGGATGCGGAAATGCGACCGGTTAGAGTGCGGCACGACTCAAGGCCTAAACGGTGGGCGGGCACGGAGTGCCTGTTAAGTGTGAGTATGAATAGGACGAGGTATTTTATGAATTCAGGACAGATGTCTATGGCACTGGGCGCTTCGGAACTACGCCGTTGCGGGAATGCGGTCGCCGCCGAATTTATAGCAAACCGACTGGCCGAAAGTACGACGGGACAAGACCGCCTGATGGAATCTATCTGCGCGGTTGAAAATCGAAGATCCGCCCGGCGACGGGTGGAAAAGAATAAAGGTGCGCCGGGCGTGGACGGGGTGAAAACCACGGAACTCGCCGGTGTGCTGAATCGATGCTGGGGCGCGATCAAAACGTCCCTGCTCGATGGAACCTACGAACCAATGCCGGTACGCCGGAAATCAATCGATAAACCCGACGGGGGCACCCGTGATCTGGGAATCCCGGTGGTGCAGGATCGGTTCGTGCAACAAGCGATGACGCAGGTTTTAACCGCCATCTATGATCATACCTTCTCAGACAGCTCCTTCGGGTACCGTCCGGGACGCTCGCAGGCGCAAGCCGTGGAACGAGCGCGGGAACATGTTCAGCGCGGAGCAAACTATGTGGTGAGCATCGACCTGTCGAAATTCTTCGACCGTGTCAACCACGATCGGCTCATGAGCCGGCTGGCCATGCGGATCAAGGACAAGCGGGTATTGAAGCTCATCCGGGCGTTTCTCAATAGCGGGATTCAACTGGAAAATAACGAGATCGCCTATCCGGGTGAAGGCACGCCGCAAGGCGGGCCTCTCTCGCCGCTCCTCTCGAATATCGTGCTCGACGAGCTGGATAAGGAACTCGAAAAACGCGGTCTGCGCTTTGTGCGCTACGCCGACGACATCGTGATCTTTGTTCGGAGCCGGAAAGCTGGGGAACGCGTATTGAAATCGGTCACCCGATTCCTGCAAAACCGCATGAAGCTCGAAGTGAACAACACCAAAAGCAGTGTTGAACTCCCATGGAATATCAAGTTCCTTGGCTTTCGGATCACGCAGATGATCGGGCGCACGCGCCTGAGCATCCATCCGAAAGCACTCGAAAGCTTCAAAGATAAGGTACGCGAAATTACCCGCCGCAGTCGAGGGGTCAGCCTTGCCGCAATCATACGCGAGCTAAACCGGTTTATCCCCGGTTGGCTGAACTACTACCGGATCGGTCTAAGCAAAAAGCTTATTCAAAAGCTAAACCGCTGGATCGTTCGCCGGTTGCGCGCCTTTCATTGGGAACAATGGAAGCTACCGCGAACAAAAGTGAGAAACCTCAAAAAGTTGGGGCTATCGCACACCGACGCGGTCATGTTGGGAAACACGCGAAAAGGAGCATGGCACGTCAGTAAATATCAATCGATGAACTACGCCCTGCCCGCCAAATGGTTCGTCAAAAACTACGGATTAATCCGTCTTCGATAGGCTACCGTCTTTCACAGCCGAACCGCCGTATACAGATCTGTATGTACGTGTGGTGTGGGAGGGCTCCTCAGCGATGGGGAGTCCTA
>JAUXGY010000245.1 GCA_030621805.1 Kiritimatiellales bacterium
CCTTTGCGGCCTTTTTGAATCTGTTTGTGCGTGATGAAGCCCGGAGGGGCAGCTTTCACCAGATCCGTATTCTTGATTTGCTTCTCCGTCATAATGGCATCCAACGGTTGGACACCAACGTTCATTTCAATATCACTCATCGTTTCCCTTAGTCCGCGCGGTGCGTGACTTCCAACAGGTGATAGCCAAACTGGGTTTTGACAGGACCTTGAACTTCGCCGATCGGCGCACTGAAGACCACTTCGTCGAATTCCTTTACCATCTGTCCGGGACCGAAAGTACCGAGTGCTCCGCCTTTTGCGCCGGACGGGCACTTTGAATGTGCTTTTGCCAGTTCCGCAAAGTCCGCGCCGCCGGCGATCTGCTTTTTCAAGTCCGTACAATCCGCTTCCGAAGCCACCAAAATATGCCGTGCTGCTGCCGATGCCATAATCCTGCTCCTTTTATTGTTAAAAAGTTGAAGGCGCAGAGTGGAGCTTTGTCTCCCGAGGCACAAGCCGAAAGGACGGTTTTCAAGGAACTGGTCAGGGCGTGGCTTTTTTGAGTCTGCGAGCCCCATAGCCCGAATCCTCGTAGAGATTCTCTTCCGACAGATCTGACTTCCTATCGCGAAAATCTGCATGCAGCACCGCGTCCTGTTCATCGGGATAAATCCACTTGCCCAAACCAAACACCGCGCCCCCGCACAACATCGTCACCAGACTGTAGCCAAGGAGTTCATCATTCCCATCGTCCTCTTCGACACTCGGCCACAAATCGGCTTCATCATCGCCATCCAAAACAAGCACAGCAAAGAAAACCACGCCGCCGACAATGGCTACTGCCCCGCCGACCCCCATCAAGGTGCCGCCAAGAACCTTTCCCGAAGCCTCCACGGATTCCTTGGAATGCGAGTCCAAACCATGTATCGGTAAAACCATCTCCTCGCCCGAAGGCAATCGGAATACTGCCGGACCCTCTTCCTTGGACACCCGCAACGTGCAGGGCGTAATACCCTGCTTCTTGCCAACCGTGACCGTGACTCCCGGAGGAATAGAGGTAAACTGCACCTTCTGCGTTGCACACCCCATAAATAGCTGGGTTGCCAACACGATAGTCAGCCCCTTCATTAAACCCGTCATGCAGTGCCCTATTCCCGATAGTTAGATTTCGTAGAAAAGAAGCTTGTCGTTGAATGCTGTCTTCTCAAGACCAACGACAGAAAACCGCCAGCTCTATTTTATTTTTGCCTTGATCGATGCCGCATATTGATCTGGAGACACCTTCTCATAACCAAACCGCCCGAGGACTCGTCCGTCAACGCCAATCAAAAACGCCGTGGGATATCCTGTTGCCGGACACTTTTTAGCCATCTCAGGATTTTTCTTTTTCCACTTGTCATGAGAGCCATTGGCCGAACAATCGACCTCCATCAACACCAAATTCATGTTGGCAAAACGCTTGAATTCGGAGGTTTTCAGAATCTCACTTTCAAGATTTACACAATAACTGCACCAGTCCGGCGCCGTAATAAGAAGAAAGATCGGCAAATTCAACTCCTTAGATTCCTCCAAAGCATCTTCAACGTCGTCGTGCCACTTAGCCCTACGCTTGGCTTTCGCTTCGGCCTCCTTCACAGCCGCCTTCTTCTCCGCTTGCTCCTTCTTGTAGGTTGCCAGATATTCTTGATCCTCTTCGGAAAGACCGGCTATCGGAATCGGAATAATCTTTTGGGTTTTGATGATTTTTAGATGAACCTTCTCGCCCTTGATCCGAACCAAATCGGCCTCAATCGTTTTGCCAGCGGCACTGGTCCATGTCCGAGCTTGGGTCCCGATGACCGTGGAAACCAACACAATACTCAACAGTAGTCTTTTCATCTTTTTTCCTCCTTCAGTTAGATACTCACCACATTCTATGTAACCAAAACAATCCCAGCCTATCGTTCTATAGCTTCACCAACTCGCTATTTCCCTTTCTTCAACTGCTGGGCACCACCGAGTTCGGCGAAGCCAGTTTTTTCGAGGTCGGTCCATAGCGTGCCGTCGCCGGCGTGGATGATGTTGAGCTTCATCTTCGGGTTGAGCATGTCGGCAAAAATCCACCGCGCGTAGGCGACAGGATCGCCAAAAGCGGCGGTCTTGAGCTGCAGGCCGTTTGCTTTTTCCCCTTCCACTTTTTCGAGTGCGGAAGCCGTGGCGATCCCGAGCACCCGGACCTTGTCGGCAAGGATGGCGGCAGTGAGCTTTTTGATTTCAGCGGCTTTTTTGAGAGTCTCGGCCTGAATCTGGGCGACCTGCTTTTCGAGGTCGGCGGCGATCTCGGCCTTGAGCTTTTCAGTCTCTTGCATGACCTGCTCACCGCGCTGCTGGATGAGCGATAGTTCGGTGTTGAGTTCGGCCTCTTTGCGGGCGGTATTTTGCCGTTCTTTGTTGGTGAGGTCTTGTTCAACAGCGATGCTGGCGAGCTGGATCGGCGCGCGGATTTCATCGGGTACTTCGACGTGCCGAATGAGCGCGTTGTAGACTCGAATATCTTTAGCACCAAGGGTCTTTTCGAGTGAGGCGGTGAGGTTGTCCTGAAACTTTTCGCGGCCTTCGCCGACGATAAAGTCCTTGGCGCGGTATTCGGAACCCTTGTTGCGCGAGATGGAGGTGATCTGCGGCATGATGATCTTGTCGACCACTTGCGGCAGGTCGCCGTAGCGGCGGTAGATGCCGGCAATATCGCTGGGATCGAGTTCAAACTCGACGGTCATGTCGAGGCTGATCGGAAAGCCGTCGCGTGAGGGAAAGCTGACGAGTTCCATCAGGTTCATTTCACCTTCCGCGAGCGGGGCAGGAGCCCTTTCGGCCAACTCTTTTCCCGCCCCGAATTCAACGGGTTTCCCGGACTTGTATTTCGGCAGTTTGATCGATGAAGAGCGGGATTTGAAATAGTCTGCGCGTTTGGCTTCCTGCTTCTCGAGCATATTGTTTTGCAACACATTGAGCGCATCGTTCTGCCCGAGTTGCCGCGCCTTGGTGATCACCTTGCTGCCGCTACGGCCCAGTAAGGAGACCTGGTTGATGCCCACTTCAAGCACGTCGACCTTGTATTCCTTGGGGTTGACATAATAGAGCCCCGGTTGGAGCACATCCTTGCGGACCCCCTTCTGCTTGTCTTTGGCAAATTGACCGCTTTCGGCCCGTTCGCCGGAGAGCGAAGTGATGACGCCGGCATAGCCGATCGGGATGCTGATGGCATCGACGATCTCGATGTTGTATCCGTATGGGTTCATCCGGTATTTTCCCGGCCCGAGCACACTGCGCCAGATCCCCTTCTGGCCACGGTCGGCAATAAATTCGCCGGCAGGTAGTTTTTCACCCACCTTGGCGGTCACAATGCCAACCTTGCCCGGTTCAATAATCACCGCGTCGATGATTTCGCGATCATAGAAGATCGGGTTGAGGAAGTGCCGTCCCTCGCCGAGCGTTTCCTCGCGTATCCCTTTCTGCTCGCCACGCGCGAGGATTTGCCCGGGATCGAGCGGGTCGCCATTTTTGGCGGTGATGATGGCCATTTCGTTGGGTCCAACGTAGAAGCGGCAAAAGCCCCATTCCCAAAAGAGAACAACGATTACCAGAATAAAAATACCGCCGATTGCAATTTTAATTAGATTCTTCATTTGGCACCTCCTTTCGCGGGAGCGAATGTATTGAAGATTCCACCTATGCCTTCGGCAGAATCGGAGCTGAGCACGGAATCCACCCGCGGCCCGAGTTTTTCGTAGAGCGTATAGCGCGCAAAGTTGTCGCCGCCGCCAAGAGCCGTGACGCGGTTTTTAAGCACGGCGGCCTCGGCTTCGTTCTGCGCCTTGATGGCATCCTTTTCACCGTCGGCCGTTAAGAGGATGGCCTCGGCCTGGAAGAGT
>JAUXGY010000207.1 GCA_030621805.1 Kiritimatiellales bacterium
TGGGCTTGAACACATTTGATCCTTGCGAAACCACGACCACCTTTCGGCAGGCTCGGTACCAAGCACTTTCATGAGTTCCTTCGATGATACTATGCCCTTTAAAACTTTGGGCGATCAGCTGCATGGAGGGGTTGTTGAGGTATTTCACCTGCGGCATGTGGCCGAAAATTTTCAGGGAGGGATCCCATTCTGGGAAGAGGCGGTCAAGCACTCCTTCGTGAAGGCACTCGCGCATCATTTCGACCTTGCTGGCTCGTACCTTGTTGAAGAGGACCCCCGCAACGCGGCACCGCTTGTGGGAAAAGTAGGAGAGGTCAACTTCCAACTCGTCGAGCGTACGGCCAATACCGCCGCCGACGAGGTAGAGAATGCGGGCTTTGAGGATGTTGGCCACGCGGGCATTAGAAAGGCCAATCACGGAACCGACGCCGGGGTGGCCGGTTCCTTCAGCAATAATCAGGCGTTTTTTGGAGAGATGTTCCATCGATTTATGGATGGCCTGCTTGAATGCGGCGGTGCGTTCCTGGGGGTTGTTGCTGGCAATGTATTCGCGGGTAACGCCCGAAACAACACGCACCGAAGAGAGCATGCCCAGGTCGGGCATGTCGAGGTCGGTGAATTCCTGGACGATGCGCACGTCCTTGTCGATCCGTTCGCCGGAGGGCAGGGTGACGAGTTCTTGGCCAACGGGTTTAAAGTAGCCGATGTCCGCAGGGTCGATGTGGTTGCACAGCGCGGAAATAATGCCGAGGCTAGTAACGGTTTTTCCGGCGTGTTGGCGTTCGCCGGCGATGAAGACTACGGTTGGTTTTCTCATGGGGTGTCCTCTAGTTGGATTCTATGAAGAGTTTGGAGCATGGCGTGGTCGGCCTTGAGGTCGCCCCCGAGGCGACCGTATTCAATAAGGGCTTGGTCGAAAGACCAACCCTGAAACTGGATGCGATAGGCGGCGGAAAGAATTCCGGCGCGGTGCGAACCCCCTTTGCAATGGATGTAGAACGGACCCTCTCCGGTTTCCAGGGTCTGGAAATATTTTTCGTAGTCTGCCGCCGATGGACCGGCCTCTTTTCCGAAGGGGATTTCGACGAGCGCAATGTCGTTGGAGGCGCAGAGGGCCCTTTCCATCTCGGAGGGAGCAATCGAGACGATGGTTTTGATGCCTTGTTCCTGCAAGGCTTCCAGCGCGAGGTCTTCGATGTAGATTTCCCCTCCACGGTAGAAGTTGTTGTTATACTTTACGACATGGTTGTTCAGCCCTTCCAAATGGCCGAGCACACGGTAGTGGCTGTTGGTGGGCGGCGGGACAATCTGGTCGTGTGGGATCGTTGCCCCGCTCACAACATCGGTTCTTTCGGCGGAATGCGTACAGGAAAAAAGGGTTATGGTTAGGGAGAGAAAAGCTGTGGAGATGGCTTGATTTACAATTTTCATAACCAAGAGGTTAATCATTTTTTTTCAGGATCGTCTACCGTTCATCGGGAAAAATATTTCCGAGAGTGACGAATCAGGGAGGTGTGGTGTATAGATAATGAACATGGCCGTAGATGAACGAATAGATTCCGAGTTGGTGGAAGCCAGCCTCGAAGGGAGCAGGGTTGCATTTGAGGAGTTGGTGTGCCGCCATAAGGACTCGGTTTTTGGTTTGTCTGTGGGTATGTCAAGGAATCGGGAGGACGCTGCGGACATGGCTCAGGAAACCTTTATACGGGCGTACAACAAGTTGGGGCAGTATAACGCGGAATATTCTTTCCGATCATGGATTCTGCGCATTTGCGCCAACCAGACAAAAAATTTATTTCGACGGCGGATGCGCCGCCGCTCTACGGAGGAAAAGCACCTGGAGCAAGCAGAAATTGAAAAGAGTGCGGTCGATCCTGATTACCAGGAGTTGGAATCGGCCTTGGCCAAGCTTGATCCAAAACTATGCACGCCTTTGCGGCTGAAGTATATGGAAGGGATGTCGTATGATGAAATTTCCAAGGTGTTGGGTGTTGGTGTGAGTGCAGCAAAAATGCGGGTTCTTCGGGGGAAGAAATTACTGGTGGAGTATATGGAATCATGAAAGAAGAAGATAAAATTCTAGAACGGATTTCGAATCATCGGACGAAAGCACCGGAGGATTTTTCGGATCGGGTTATGGAGGCTTTGCCGGGTCGTTCGCGGGTTGTGCTCCGGAATCGTGAATCTGGGTTTTGGCCGATGCACGGGCGGTGGATTACTCCGGCACTGGCCGGTGCGGTGGCGATGTGGCTCATTGTATTTGGCTTGGGACGGTTTGAACGACCTGCGGAGGCGGGGCAGGTAACATTCCATTTTGAACTCCATGCTCCGGGTGCGGATCGGGTCGAGCTGCTGGGAACCTTTAACGAGTGGAAATCCGGCGATATTGTGTTGAATGGCCCCGATGCATCCGGGCATTGGACCGCTGAAGTGGGGTTGCCGGAAGGGCGGCACGAGTATATCTTTTTGGTGGATGGCGAACGCTGGATTGCTGACCCAAGAGCGGCGACCCATCGTCCTGATGGTTTTGGCCGGGTGAACACGGTAATCAAGGTTTATGACGATGACCCTGTATAGAATATTTATTGCAAGTCTCCTGCTTTGCCATGCGGTGGGTGCCGAGCCGTGTGGTGAGACCTCTTGTAATTGGAAAATGCTGGAAGGGCAAAAGCACCAGTTCGGTCTTTCGGAAGACCGAGTTGGAGCCATGCTCGAACAATGCCGCAAGAGCGGATTGTCGGCTGACGAAGCCGATGCGTTGCTTGCACCGGTCTGTGCGGCGCGAGAGGAGGCCCTTCCCGCAGAGGCGGTTTTTTGCAAGATCGAGGAAGGGCTGGCCAAGAAGGTGTCCGTGGACCGGGTGCTTGTTGCTGCGGAGTTGCGGCTGGATTGCCTGTGTAGTGCAAAGCAGTTGTTGGCCAGTCAGAAAAAAAAGGGCGAAGGGTTTGCTGGCGGCAGATACGACGGAAACCAGCGATTGGTTCTTCGAGTCGCGATGGCGCTCGAAAGCGGCCTGCCTAAAGAAGTGCTACAAGAGGTTCTCTTCCGGAAGGATGCGTGCCGACCGGGGCGCGTGGGTCATGTCCTGGAAGCGGGTGAAACGCTGCAGCTGGCCGGGTTGGATCCAAAGCAGACGCAACAAATCATGATCGATTGCCTAGAGCGCAATTTAAACCGCATGGAAATTCTGCGCGCGGTCGACTACATCCTTACCGAGCAGAACAAGGGGCGAGACTTTAAATCGTTCTACCCTGATTTGTGGGTTCAATCGGATTAAACGAGCCGCCTTTTCAAAACCTTTTCTTTTATGTGACGGTTTTATTTTGAGAGGTGTACCTCATACAAGAAACGAGCAATTAACTAACCAAGGAGACCCAAAATGAAGATGAAGCAAATCGTAGTACTCGTAGCAGGAATCGCAGTAGCAGTCGTTATGGCCGAAGCGAAAGGCGGCGGTGGAAAAGGCAAAGGCGCCGGCGATGGAAAAGGCCAGTGCAAGCAAGAGCAAAAAAAGAGCTGCGACGGACGCACGCAAGGCGGCGAGAAGAAGCAGGAACAGAAAAAAGATGGATCAGGCGCTGGCAAAGGCAAAGGCAAATGTCAGGCTGGCGGATCTTGCGCGAAATAGAATCATCTATAGATTGATTGAAGAAGGGAAAGCTTAGCTTTCCCTTTTTGTTTGCCCGGCAGATGTGACGAATACACAGGTAATGGTGTACGTGTATGTATAAGCTTGGGAATAACAAAAGGAGGATCCCATGAGAAGTAAAGTATTGTTGATGCTGGTTATGTGTGGAGTCATGAGCGGATGGATGCTGGAGCCTGCCTTGGCGAAAAGAGGAAAAGGAGGAGGAAAACCTGCTCCTGCTCCGCTGCTAACGGAGGCGGAAGCTCACGACCTGCTATTTATGCGGGAAGAGGAAAAGCTGGCGCGCGATGTCTACATCATCCTGTATAATGAATGGAATGCGCGGGTATTCGACAACATCTCGCAAGCCGAACAAAAGCACATGGATGCTCTGCTTGGATTGCTCGATAAGTACGGCCTTGAAGATCCTATTCTTGGCTTCGGTAAGTTTGCTGATGAGGAACTACAGGAACTCTTCGATTCACTCGTGGCCATGGGCCTTGAGTCTAAGCTGGACGCTCTGATGGTAGGGGCCTTGATCGAAGAGGTGGATATCGAGGATATCGTTGACGCCATGGACCGCACCACGAAAACCGATATCCTGAACGTCTATGGAAATTTGGTGGCCGGTTCGGAAAATCACCTGAATGCCTTTGTTCGGAACATTGAAGCCATCACCGGCGAAACCTACGTTGCGCAGTGGATCTCGCAGGAAGAGGTCGACGCCATTCTGGGTCGATAGTTCTTTCTGGAACAGAAGGTTCCAGCCATTGGATTTTTCCAGTGGCTGGATGTTT
>JAUXGY010000227.1 GCA_030621805.1 Kiritimatiellales bacterium
TTGACGAGTTCTACAAACTTTCCGAAGGTAAGGCCTGCGTGGCGACCGACGTGGGGCAGCACCAGATGTGGGCGGCCCAGTTCTACAAGATCGATAGTGGCTACAATTGGCTCAGCTCCGGTGGCGCGGGTACGATGGGCTTTGGTCTGCCCGCTTGCATTGGCGCGGCATTCGGGCGTCCCGACGATCTTCATATTTGCTTTCTTGGCGATGGTGGCTTCCAGATGACCTTCTTTGAGCTGGCGACGGTCGCGCTGCACAAGCTGCCGATTAAGATTGTGGTGCTTAACAACCACTTTCTCGGTATGGTTCGCCAGTGGCAGGAGCTTTTCTACGAGGATCGTACCAGTGGGGTCGACCTCGAAGGCAACCCGGACTTCGTTAAGCTGGCCGAATCGTTCGGCATCAAGGGCTTCAACCTGCGCCGTCCCGGTGATGTTAAGCGCGTCCTGCAAAACGCGCTCGACTATAACGACGGGCCGTGCCTGATCAATTGCGAAGTCGAGAAGACGGATAACGTGTTCCCGATGATTCCCGCAGGCGCTCCCATCGAGAACATGCTCATCGAACCGCCGACACGAAAACTGGAAAAACCAACGGGATCTACTTAATTGAAGGAGTTCAATCATGCCGAAATCAGATAAAACCATGCATACTTTGAGTGTCTATGTGGCGAACAAGCCGGGCGCGCTCGCGCGCATCGCTCAGGTATTTGCCCGCCGCGGATTCAACATTGAATCGCTGGTGGTCTCCCCGGCGATCGACGGCCATTTTTCACGGATGACCATCACCAGTAGCGGTGCCCCCGAAGGGCTTGATCAGATCATCAAGCAGATGTTGAAGCTGGTCGATGTATTGCACTGCATCGACCACACCTACGACAAGTCGGTGATGAAGGAGATGGGTCTCATTAAAATCGAGGTCGACAGCGAAGGGCGCTCGGAAGCCTTGCAGATTGCCGAGCACTATGGCTGCAAGACGGTCGATCTTACGGAGAAATCGATGATTCTTCAGGTGGTTGGAAATCCAGCGAAGATTGATGCACTTGAAGAAATGATCGCCAAATTTAAGATCGTCGAATTTGTTCGAACCGGCAAGGTGGTCATGAGTCGCGGACAGAAAATCACCTGATTCCCGTCGAAGCCGTAGCCATCATCGTTCCCTGTTTTTACCCCAAATCAGGCGTGGGGAAGGGCGAAGCGCTTGTCGACCCCGCGGTTAACGGGTATGCCGACAATCTTAATCAGTTCCTGCATGAGGTAGTTTAGATCGTCGCCGCTACTATTGGCAAGAGAGAGCAGGTTTCGCTGATCGGGAGCGATGTCGCCCACGTAGCCACTGAGCATCATTTCAACTGAGGCGTTGATGGCCGTGAGCGGTTGCATTAATTCTTGAGCAATTTCGGCAATGCTGGAAAGCAGCTCCTTTCGACCCATTTCCCCTGCATTTCCGCCGATCGTTCCGGTGTCTTCGTCGGAAAGCTTTAGTTGCTTGGAGAGCAAGTCTAGTTTCTTCTTGGTCGAGTCGGTTGTGCCCCCAAGATTGTCGCTGGCTTGTCCCAATAGGTGCTCGATCTGGTCGGCATCGGATTGCTCCGATTGCATCAGGGTTTCGAGTTTCTCGAAAACAAGGGCCAGTTTGTTGATCCCGCTCTCAGCGGGATGGGGGGTGCCGCCGGGAGAGGAAGTCTTGCTTTCCATTACAATCCGCCGCCAGTCAGAAGGAGGAAAGTCGGTCTGGGTCAAGAGACCCTCCGCCGTTTCGGTTCCGCGGGCCTGCAGGAAGGATTGTAGTTGTTGCGCGTTTTGCTCCATGGCCTCGTGGTTTTCCACATACGCGTGGGCCGCACGTTCAAACTCTAGATTTTCATCCATTTCACGGATGGCCTGAACAATCTCCCGATCGAGCTCTGGATCGGCCTCGCCCGCTAAAAGGCGCATTTTATCGAGCATACTTTCTTCCAACAATAAAAGGGATTTTTGCAGGTTGGCGATGCCATCGGAGGTTTGGAAGGCGGGTTGTTTGCGTAAACCGTCGTAGGTGCGTCGCAGGCAACCAAGGACAACATCGCTAAGTGATTCCCCGGATAGTTCGGAGGCGGTTTGGCGAATCGCGACGGATTCCATGATCATCTGTCCCAGTCGATCGGGGTTGGATGCGAGCTCGGTCAGCTCATCGCCGACCCCTTCTGCATCGCACTCCACATCGCCTTTCAGGAAGGCCACAATCTGGTCGACATGAACCGGGTTTTCGCTATGGCCTCCGTCCCCGTTCACATCGTTTAAGTCATCCTCGAGCACCAGGATGCCATTTCCTCCAGCCCCCGACAGATCCGCTTTGTTGGCCACGGTTTCATCCTCACGGACTGCCTCATAACGGGCATTTTCAGTGGTAATATTTATGAGGGAAGCCCGCCCCATATCAGTATCAAACTCCTTGGCTTCTTTGTAGGCGAGCAATTCAACGAGGCGGGCGAGTTCGTTCTTGGAAATCTTGCGGGTTATCTGCAACCCGGTGATTCCTAGGCGAATAAGCCGGTGCTCAAACGACTTGAGCAACACTCCGGATACAGGGGTCGGATTTCCGTCCACGGATAATTTTCCGCTGATGGCGCCGATGCTTATTTTTTGCCGATCGGAAAAGAGGTTCTGTATAGCGGTGTGAGCTGTTTCGATAGCCTGTTCGAAGGCAGGGTGCTCGTTCCCGTAGGTTGAAATAATATTAATGCTCCGTCCCAGCGCGGTGAGTGCTTCGTGTAAAATAGGCTCATCAATAGATTTGGCTGGTTTATTTGTATTCATGGTTCTCTGTAGTGTGTTCGTTTCCTGACAATGGGGTTATGTTAAAATGGCTCTAGCGCATAGAGAGCAAATAGCGTGCCGACTGAGGGGTATTTTGCTCATCTGCCGTGTGGAAAAATCCGTGTTGAGCTAAGTTAATTTGAAGATGGACAACCCGCCGCGGCTTTGTCAGCCTCTCATTTTATGTTTAAGAAGGAACTGGAGTAGAGCATGCCGGCAAAAAGAACGTATAAGGTTAGGGTCGCGAAGGATTTTATTGTTTTGGCAGGCATCTTCTTTTTTCTATGCCTTTGGGCGGTCAAGGATGCATGGTATCCCTCCGACAAAGTGCTGAAAAAACACCCTCGTTTGGTCGAGGTTTCCTTTGAAACCTCCGGTTTGCTCGGGCAGGTTCATGCGGAGGTGGGCGACTCCATCGGGGAAGGACAGCTCCTGGCCAAACTCCGCAGCACCCGAATGGAAGTGGAGCTTACGGAAGGGAAAAAGGAATACACCGAGGCGAAGAGCAAGCATGCGCTTATGCAGGAGGCCTTGCACGATGCCGAGAAAAGTGGAGTGTCCGCCCAGGAAATCACCGAGCTCCAAAATTCGGAAACCCAAGCAAAAACCGCGATGGATGCCGCCCTTCAGCGAGTAGGGAAGATTCGGTCGTCAATCGACTCCGCCGAGCTCGTTGCTCCCACTAAAGGTAAAATAGCGGAAGTACGGGTCGTTTCTCACGGCCAGATCGATGCCGGACAGACGGCTTTTGTCATTAATCCGCAGGATCATTTCTACCTCTTCAACCAGAGTCTGGCCATTTTCAGCTTCGTTTCCTTTTGGGTTTTCCTCGGATTGCACCTGTTGACCCAATAATTCAATGGTATAGGAAATTGTATTTTTTGAGAAAGGGGATTGCCGGGCAGAAGGGTGGTTTGAAAATCTCGATTTACGGGTCTGGGGCTAAACGGGGTTGCTCAAAGGAGGATATGGAGGGCTTGGACTCGACGCATTTGAAGTCTTCGTTGCATTTTGGCCAGATACTTGGCGAGTCCCCCTCCGCCGGGCGGAACCTTTTCTTTTTCGACAAAGGCCACGAACCCTTTCGGGTATTTTTTCCACGCCTGGTCAACCTCCTGTTTCATGCGGGGGCTGGGGATGTTTTCTTTGAGCATGTTTAGAAGATGGTACTGCCATTTGCGGTGGATCAGGTTGAAAGGGATATACGAGACACTCTTCCATCTGTTTCCTGGGGCAATGCCCCCCCCCCCCCCCCC
>JAUXGY010000232.1 GCA_030621805.1 Kiritimatiellales bacterium
TATGTCCACCAGCCAGCAGCGCTCCCAGAGCCGAAAGCGCGCCCCCTCAAACAGATTGCCCTCAAGACCGAGATCGAGGGAACCGTTTCGTTCAACAAGCTCGAGAGCGAGCAAAGCGAGCAGATTGTCTATACCTGGGAAGTAACTGATGTGCCACGCATGTTTCCGGAGCCCGACATGCCCGCAGCGTATACCGTGATACAACGCCTCCTCGTGAGCACCATCGACGAATGGGAAGATCTCTCCAAATGGTACTGGGAACTCTGTCAGCCCCACCTCGATGCCACCACGCCCGAAATGGAAGCAAAGGCGCAGGAACTGGTCGCCAACTGTTCCAATACCCTCGAAAAAGTCGAGGCCATGTTTAACTTTGTTTCGCAGGACATTCGCTACATGGGCATCACCACAGAGGAAGAGGCTCCGGGCTACGCACCGCACGATGTGAAAATTACCTTCGAAAACCGCTATGGGGTCTGCCGCGACAAAGCTGCGCTGCTCGCCGCCATGCTGCGCATCGTCGATGTAGAGGCCTTCCCCGTCATCATCATGTCCGGTCCGAAGAAGGATGAAGAGGTGCCGCAACCCTTCTTCAACCACGCCGTCACCGCCGCCCTAGGCGACGATGGAGAATATATTCTCATGGACTCTACCGACGAAAACACGAAGGATATCTTCCCAGCCTATCTCCAAAACATGAGCTATCTCGTTGCCCGTCCCGAAGGCGAAACCCTGCGCACCTCCCCCATCATCCCGGCAGAGAAAAACCTGGCACAGATTACCACCCACGGCACCCTCGATGCCGCCGGAACGCTGAGCGCCCAGAGCGAGGTGATTTTTGAAGGCATCAACGATACCGTCTTCCGGGGCTATTTTTCCGGACTCACACCCGAGGAGCTCAGACGCTTCTTCGAGGGGCAAATTAAAAGCTCCATGCCGACCGCCGAGCTTCAAACTCTGGATGTCCTACCCGCCGAGCTTCGCGATACCACCCAGCCGCTGAGTGCCAAGCTAACCTACACCGCTAAAAACCTGCTCATCGAAGGCCCGGAAAACAAGCTGCTCAACCTCCCCCGCCTCGGAAGCTCGCTGGGCTATGCCAACTTCCTGATCGGCCAGACCGGGCTCGAAAAACGAAAATACCCGCTCTACACCCGCATCACCGCCGGCGTCCGCGAGACGCTCGAACTTGAGCTACCCGAAAACCCGGGCGCACTCAACATCCCGAACTACCCGCCCATCCAAACCCCGCAAATAACATGGGAAATGCAGGTGACGCAATCGGGGGGGAAACTCATTAGCACCAACGCCTTCCTGCTGAACACCGTCGAGTTCAGCCCCGAGGAATACCTTGTTCTCAAGCAAAACCTCAAGGACATTGAATACAATCGCCGTAAAAAACTGATCCTCGATGCGCCCAACACCGCCACCTCCGATGTCCGCATCATTGAAAACGTCGACAAGGTCGAGATCATCGATGCCGAGCATTGGAAAAAAACCTCCCGTTTTAAGATCGAAATTCTGACCTACGCCGGCAAAAAGAGCCACTCCGACCTTAAGATCGCCTACAATCCCATATGGCAAACCGTCGAGCTCACCAAGGCCACCGTCACCCAGCCCGACGGAACCGTTAAAGAAATCAGCGCGAAAGAGATCAACATCATGGATGAGAGCTGGGTCGCCTCGGCCGCGCGCTACCCCGCCGGGAAAATCCTCGTCGCCAACCTCCCCGGCGTCGAGGTCGGCAGCATCCTTGAATACGAGGTGGTCTCCACCGCCACCGGCAAGCCCTTCTTCTCCTCCCTGACCGCCTTCAACGGCCATGAAACCATCGACTCCAAAACCTACACCCTCACCGCCCCGGAATCGATGGAGCTCGCCCTGCGCAACACCGGCATCCAAGAAACCCGGACCACTAGCGACTCAACCGTCACCTACACTTGGCAGGCCACCCACCAGCCCCCTGTTCAAAAAGAGGAAGGCCTCCCGCCTTGGTGGACCTTCAACCCAACCGTGTTCGTTTCAACCGGAAACTGGGAAACCTATGCCAAAGAAGTCCATACCCACCTCACCACCGCAACCCAGCGCCAGGAACAAACCGACGAGCTCGCCAAAAAACTTACCTACGGGTTACGCGGCGATACCAAGAAAACCATAATCCTACGCGACTGGGTCGCCAAGAACCTGCGCCCCGCCGGTCCCGGGCTCACAAGCCTACCGCTCTCCGCCATCACCTCCGCCGACCAAACCCTGCAAGAACGCTATGGCAACAACCCCGACCGCATGGTCGTGCTCTATACCCTGCTCAAGGCCGCAAAGCTCAAGCCCGAGTTCGTGCTCTCCGGAGGTCTCTCCCTTATCCCCGAAGCCGCCGAACCCCTCCTCGCCACTCCCTCACGCACCGCTTTTGGCACCGTGCTCGTCAAACTTGATATCGACGGCAAGACCATCTACCTCGACGGCGCATCGGAATATGCCCAGCTTGGCACCTCCGGCTACAACCACCGCCCCCTGCTCAATCTCAGGGACGGCAAGCTCGGCACTGTGGAAGTTGCGCCCGGAATGGACTCTAAAAGCCATACCACCCTCGAAATGAACATTGCCACCAACGGCGAAACCGGCATCACCCAATCCGCGCTCCGGCAAGGAACCGCCTTCGGAAGCTTCCACCGCCAATTTTCCGAAATTACCCCCGAGAAACGCCGCCGCCTGCACCTCGAACTCGTCTCCGGCATGTCGCAATCCGCCAAGGCCGCATCCGAGCTGATCACCGACTACAGCAGCTACCCCGGCAAAATAGAATTCTCCGTCTCCGCCGAGCGCTACGCCGTGCAAGATGGCGAATACCTCTACTTCACCATTCCCGGCGGACTCGGCGGACTGCTGCGCTACCGCTCCAACACGCGCACCAACCCGCTCGCATGGAACGGTTATGTCGATACCACGCTTGAATACAACATCGTACTGCCCGATGGCTACGAACCGGTTCTCCTGCCGCAAAACTATTCATGGCAGGCGCCCTCCGGTGCGGGTCTCGTCGAAATCGCCGTCCAATACAGTGCCCGCGCCAACGCCATCCGCATCGTGCAAATGGCCGACCTCAAGCCCGCGCTCATCTCCGCCAAGGATTATCCAAACATCCTCGAAGCCAGCCGCTCCCTCGCCCACCCCGACACCCGCACCATCCTGCTAAAGAAGGAAAAGTGAAACTCCACTGGCTCCAGCATGTCCCGTTCGAAGGGCTGGGAATCATTGAAGACTGGGCAAGCGCCCAGGGTGCAGAACTCGCCTGCACCCGGCTGTTCGCCGACGAACCGCTTCCCGCACTCAAGGCCTTCGACGGGCTCATCGTGATGGGCGGTCCGATGGGGATCCATGACCATAATAAATTCCCGTGGTTGCCGGCCGAAAAGCAGTTCATCAAAGCCGCTATCGACGCGAGCAAGACCGTGCTCGGCATCTGCCTCGGGGCACAGCTTATCGCCGATGCACTCGGAGCCAGAGTCTATCCCGGTCCGCAAAAGGAGATCGGGTGGTTCCCCATCCGACGCGTAGATGGAGCTTCCAGCTCCGTTCAGGAAAAACAACGCGTCTTGAGTCAACCCACCGGAGCTAGAAGCTCCATCTACATTCAGTCCCCAAAACTACTCCCCCCAGAGCTGACCGCCTTCCACTGGCATGGTGATACGTTCGACCTCCCCGCAGGCTCCACCCCCCTGGCCTCCAGCGAGGCCTGCAAAAACCAGGGGTTCATCCATAACAACCGCGTCGTTGGCCTACAGTTTCATATGGAGACTACCCCCGAAAGTATGGACGCCTTGATTGAAAACGGTCGCGGCGAACTCATCGACGGCGCGCCCTGCCCCCCACCCGCAGAGCAGCTGCGCGCCGGGCTTTCAAATCTGGAGCATCTCCATGCGGCCATGCGGCACGTTTTGGAGACCTTATTCGCGCACTGAATCAACCAAACCGTGCTTTGAGCGCACGTTGGACGGGTGGCGGAACAAA
>JAUXGY010000354.1 GCA_030621805.1 Kiritimatiellales bacterium
AGGGGGCGAGTTGGGTGGAGCAAACTTTAACTATGCCGGGCCGTTGACGGAGATGGTTCTTTTGGGAAACCTAGCGGTCCGCACCGGAAAGAAAATCGAGTGGGACGCCAGGAATATGCGGTGTACGAACCTGCCGGAAGCCAATCAGTTTGTCCGCAAGAACTATCGAGTCTATTAATGAGGTGTGGAATGAAAAAAGCATGGATGGGTTTAGCCGTTGCGCTGATTGCGGTATTGGGTGTACGTGCTGGGGAGATGGTCGGAATTCAAGACCTCGACAAGGTGTTTGAGCACTATGACCGGAACACGCCCTCGGGTTGGGGAACCCTTGCGGAAGGACACCCGGATACCTCGGAATGGTCGTTTCTTTTTGCGGAGGATCTATCGAATGCGGATGCCGCCGAGGGCGTCTGGACGGTATCGGGCGGCGAGTTTACGGCCAGTAAGGATTCCGCGCTCTGGACAAAAAAGGACTATCGGAATTTTATTCTGGATTTAGAATTCAAAACCGGCGAGGGCGCTAATAGCGGAGTGCTGGTTTATGTGACCGACACGAAAGACTGGATCCCGAATTCCGTCGAGATCCAGCTGACCGACGACTTCTCCGAAAAATGGGCAAGCGCTGACCCAACCTGGCGGTGCGGCGCAATTTTTGGACGCCTCGCGGCAAGTAAAAGCAGGGTTAAAAAGCCCGGCGAGTGGAACCGATGCACGATTACGTGCAAAGGCCCCCGGATTGACGTTGTGATGAATGGTGAACTTGTCACTTCGATGGACATGCACGAGTGGGATTCCGCCACCCACAATCCGGATGGCTCCAAGAAACCCGGATGGCTGAACAAACCCCTGAGCAAGCACCCAACCACCGGAAAAATCGGGTTGCAGGGGAAGCACCACGGGGCCCCGATATGGTTTCGTAATATGCGGGTATTGGAATTGAAGGACTAGCCCCTGAGATAATCGGATCCCATAGCCGTAGGCTTTACAATGGCGCGGATTTTGCTATACTTACGTCGGTGCAACTCGGGAAAGGATTCCGTTGTGTGCACCCTGTTATGAAAACCGTACGGAATATTCTATTTGGGGTATTGCTCGCGTTTACGCTTTATGTGTACGTGCAGAACCGTGCTTTGCCTGATGCCGCCCCCGAGTCAGATCGTATTGATATCGTTATGGTGCAGGAACCGGTACTCCTTTCTTTTGCAGATTCTCCGAAGGGGATTGAGCCCGTGGTTCAGTCCATGGAGATTGAAACCGTCACGGCATCCATCGCGGAGGTTAAACCCCAGTCACCTATCCAACCTATCGAAGAACGCGGCGATGCCATGCTCTTCGAGAGCGAAGCCCTGTTCGGAACACCCTTCGACCACGCTGTCGTGATCCCGTTTAATTAAGGATCGCACGGTTAATACATGGTGTTATTCATCGACAATGGATTTTCAGATTTCTATATTTGCAGGCCTTTAACAACAACGGGATATCGATGATGAAATACAATGCTTTACTGCTGATTCCACTGCTTTTTCTGACCGCTTGCGGAGGCGATGAGCCGACTACTTATCAGGTGCCTAAACAATCCGCTCCCAAAGCCCCGGCGCAAACGATGGGCTCGGTTGCTGACAACGAAGCCATCCAGGCCGCTCATGCCGCACAGAACGCCAAGGCTCCCGCTGGAGCAGGTTTTACGAGTAAGCTCCCAAAGGGATGGACCGAGGTTTCGTCTAGTTCAGCCATGCGAAAGGTGAGCTATTCGATTGAAAGCACCTCCATCGATTTCTATCTGATCTCACTAACCATGGGCGACGTGCCGAGTAACGTTAACCGCTGGCGCGGACAAGTGGGCTTGCCGCCCGTTTCGTCCGAGGCCATTGCACAGGATCTCGTCACATTCGAGGTGGGCGGGCATGCGGTGAACTATATCGAGCTCTATAACGAAGAAGGCGGAAAAGGCATCATTGCGGCCATTATTGATTTAGCACCGCAATATTGGTATTTCACCGCCAAAGGCTCTGTCGATGAGCTAAAGGCCCATGCCGCCGATATTCGCGCCTTCCTCGAATCCATTCAATTTGAAGGCCACAACCATTAATGAAAAAAGTGGTCGATTTTTTCCTTTCGCTCAAGCTGACGGTCACGTTGCTGGCCTTGAGTATGATTCTTGTTTTTGCCGGGACACTGGCGCAGGTGGACAAGGGCATCTGGACGGTGATGGATCAGTATTTCCGCTGTCTCGTCGCCTGGATTGATCTCTATGTGTTCTTCCCGCGCTCCATGGACATCCCCAACGTGCGAATTCCCTTCCCAGGGGGCTTTCTAATTGGTTGGTTGTTGGTCATTAACTTGCTCACGGTGCACTGGGCGAGTTTTAAGGTTCAGGTTTCTGGTGGCCGTAAAATAGCGGGTTTCCTCTTTCTGTTGCTGGGTGTGCTGGTGACGCTTGGCGTCATGTTTGGTTGGGGATCCGCCTCGGTGGCGGCTACGGAGAGCGATGCGTTTTGGCGGGTTTTCCTGCGGCTCGGTCGCGGCACACTCGCCGCAGTCGTTTTTTACATCGCCTGTCTGTTGCTCTATCGTAAGCGTGCCGGAATGGTGCTCCTACACGGCGGAATCCTCTTTCTGCTCATTGGGGAATTTGCCACCGCCCTTTTTGCCGTC
>JAUXGY010000239.1 GCA_030621805.1 Kiritimatiellales bacterium
TCGTAGGTGAGCTCGTCGTAGATTTCGTCGGTGAAGACAATCAAATCATGTTCAATGGCAAAGGCGGCAATCTCTTCGACATTCTCTTTCGACAATGTAGCGCCGGTGGGATTATTCGGATAGTTAAGTAGCAGCACTTTGGTTTTGGAGCTTACCTTTTTTTCGAGCTCGGTGCGCGTGAGCCGGAACCCGTTTTCCTTTTGGGTTTCAACGGCGACGGTCTTGCCATGGGCAAGCGCAATGAGCGGGTTATAGGAAACGTAGCTGGGCTCGTGGTAGAGGACTTCGTCGCCGGGCTCGATGAGTGCGCGGATCGCGAGGTCGAGCCCTTCGCTGACGCCGACGGTGACGAGAACTTCGTCTTCGGGATTGTAGGCGATACCGGTTTTCTTTTCCACATAGTTGGAAATGCCCCGGCGCAGCGAGAGCAGTCCCATGTTGGAGGTATAGGAGGTGACCCCGCGGTCGAGCGCCCGGGCGGCGGCCTCACGAATATGCCAGGGCGTGACAAAGTCGGGTTCGCCGATCCCCAGACTGATGACACCCTCGCGTGAGCTGACGATTTCAAAGAAATCGCGAATGCCGGAGCGGGGCATGTTGCGGACGGTTTTGGCAATACGGCTATGGAGAGACTTTGAGTCGTTCATCGCCCTCCCCCGTGTGCATGAGAATGCCGTTTTGCTTGTACGTTTTCATCATGAAGTGCGTTGCGGTGGAGGTGACGCCCGGCATGGTAGCGAGCTTTTCGCTAACAAACCCTGCTGCTTCGTGCATGGTGCTTCCCTTGATGAAGAGGAGCAGGTCGAACCCACCGGAGGTCAGAAAGACCGAGTCGACCTCGGGGAAACGACTAATGCAATCGGCGATACGGTCGAACCCACCTTCGCTCTCGGGGGTGATTTTGACTTCAATGACGGTCGTCACCAGCGAGGTGTCGAGTTTTTCCTCGTTCACGACGGCCTGATAGGCCCGAATGACACCGGACTTTTCGTATTCGGCGATTTGACTTTTTACTTCGTCGGCGGAGAGGCCCAGCATTTTGGCAAGATTTTCCGGCGTTTCGAGCGCATTTTGTTTCAGCAGATTCAGTAGTTCGTTCATCGTTTCACCCATGGGTTAAAATATTTTGGGAATCTAGCGGTTTCCGGTAATTCGACCAAACCAAAAAAAACGCCCCGGCATGCGGGGCGTTTGCATTCGGTGTTTAGATCCGATTAAAAATCGTATGCAATGTTTACGCCGCCCCAAAGCTTGCTATCGCTTTCATAGAGGTCCTTTGCCGCATTGCGAATCGAACCGCCGCTCAACCAAGTGTAGGTCACGCTGGCAGAGGCCGTCAGGTTTTCCAGGATTTCATAGCTTGCGCTTCCATAGAGGTTGAAATCGTTGAAGCCTTTGTCTTGGGTGGAAGGAACCCCCGGTGCAGGAGAATTATCGAAGTAGTAGTCGTTGTACGAAGTATTGCCCCAGCCTGCAGAGAGCCCCGCCTCAACGGCCAGCACATCGCTCACCTCATACGGAGCAGCAATATCAAACAGGACATAAATCCCGTCCGCTTCATCAATATCGCCAAACAGGGTGACCGATGGAATGACATAGTCCTGGAAGGTCAGCAAGGTTGCCGATCCAAACAGCTCGGTGGTGGATTTTTTATTAGCTCCTACTCCCGGAACAGGTCCGGCATTTGCAGGATAGTTGTAGCCGATCACGCCGATGTCGAACGTCACATCATCAAGGTTAACCGGCAGCGTGTAGGCCAGCGAAATATCGATTTCGGAAAAGTCATAGTTAATGCCTGCATAGTTTTTTCCCAAATCATAGTTGCCCCAAATATTGAAGCTCACGCCAGCATGCTCAATCGTCAACTGCGGTTGAAACACCATGTCATTATTATAAACCTGCCCGCGCCATACATGGGCGGTAACGAGTGCCGCCTCGGCCGACACCTCCGGCTCAGAGGATGCAGAACCCCCCATCTGACCCACCATAACGACGTCATCCCCTGCGATTGCTGTTCCGGTTGCTAATGCCGCCACCATACCAAATACTATTGCTTTTTTCATCGAGCCTGCCTCCTGTTGATTCGCTCCCTATAAAACCCAATCGCCACGCTCGTCGCGACGGTTGCTGAAAAACAAAGGCGCAATTTCGCACTTGCCCCCGATCGTTGCAATCCATTTCTCCCCCAATGTTATTAACAGGGCGCAATAGCGCCTTGATGGGTTTTTGTCTAAAGAAAGCCCTATAGACGGTTTTGGAGTGCATGACAGAACAGAGTGTGGTGTTTTCACCCCCTGTTTATTACAACCCAAGCTGGAGGTACTGCTATGAAAAAATCCTATTCCATTCTATTGACCGCCCTAATCCTTAGCGGAGCAACGGCAAACGCAAACTACCGCATTGACGGACAAATCGGGAAAGGTAAGCTTGGTCCAATCAGCCAGATTGCGATCGGGGCAGACGACACCCTCTGTGTGTTGGAACAGACCGGGAAGGTGTCGATCTTCAAGTCGGATGGATCGATTGCATCAACCCTCGATACAGGCATGCAGAACACGGGTGCCATTGCCGTGG
The DNA here is from genome assembly GCA_030621805.1 of Kiritimatiellales bacterium. Taxonomy (GTDB): domain Bacteria; phylum Verrucomicrobiota; class Kiritimatiellia; order Kiritimatiellales; family Pontiellaceae; genus Pontiella. Next base: position 2,575 of record JAUXGY010000239.1, read on the forward strand.
ATTCCGCCGGTAACATCCATATCTTCTCCACCCTGACCAAAGAGAAGAAAATTAAAGTTGGTGCACGCATGCGCACGGTGCAGATCCCGATCGGCGTCGAATGCGGGGTATTCGACGCCTCGGGAAAGAAACTAAAAACGACACAGTTCGATAATTTAACGTCAGCCAAGTCGGCACGAATTGTGGGCGACCGTCTGGTGGTGGCCGACCTCACGGCGAGGGCGCTGGTGCTCATGGATACGGAAACAGGAAAAGAAACCGGACGGATCAAAAAGGGGTTGCGACTGTGCTGCGGCATCTTCGATTTCTGCGAGGCCCCCGACAACACCCTTGCGGTCTCCAACCTAGGGGCCTTCAAACTTCAGCAGTTTAATCTCGATGGAACGCTCCTGAAAGAATTCGGTAAGCGGGGTCGGGAAATAAATGATTTCCAAGGTTGCTGCAACCCCGTCAGTGCAGGCTACCTCCCCAACGGCCAGATTCTAACCGTGGAAAAAGATCCGACCCGCATTAAAATCTACGATGCCAACGGAGAGAACGCCCGGCAGATCAACGGGGTCGAGGAACTCGTGAAGGGATGCAGTTTCATCCCCGTGGCCATCGACAGCAAGGGAACCATCTATCTGGCGGCCAATACAAAAGGGTACATCGTAAAGCTTGTCCCCTGATGCCGGGGAACAAGCCTGAATAATAAACAAGGAATTTTAAATGAATAAGTTGATCCTTTTACTCTCAGCGGGAATTGTATTCCTTTCCAGTTGCTCTACGCCCCCGACTCCCAGCTCCCCGACTTTGAAGATCGCCGTCAACGATATCTACTGCATGGACACGGCCTGCTCCTGCGTCCACGACGTCGCGGCCCGCACCTATCCCGCAACGCTGGAAAAACTCAAGGCAGACTATGGCATTGACCTTCAACTGGTTTACTTTTCCGAAACCTACCAGCTCGAAGACGCCATCGCCTCGGGCGAATACGACGGGGCACTCTGCAAGCCGTGGTATGCCCTGCGCCACGAAAAGGAAGCCGGCGCGGACTTCCGCCGCATCGTCGATGTGCTCGACCCTAACAACAACCGCTGGCTGACCGGCATCGTCGTCGTACCCGTGGGCTCCCCCATCCAGACTCTGGAAGGGCTGACCGGCAAGCATCTCTACCTTGGCCAGGCCGACGCCTATGAAAAACACCAAGCCGCCAAACGCCTGCTGGAACAAAAAGGAATCCGGCCCGCGAAGATTGATACCAATGCCAGCTGCGGCGAAAATGTCGGCGTATTGCTCGACGAGGTGGCCGATGCCGCCGTCCTGAGCGACTACGCCCTCTCCGCCGACTGCGCCGTCGACTTTGCCCGCCCCGAAGACT
>JAUXGY010000130.1 GCA_030621805.1 Kiritimatiellales bacterium
GAACCGCGTGGCCGCTTTCATGGCCGACCTAGACCTCGAGCTTTGGAAGCTGGGGGTGCCCGCCAAGACCCGCCATAACGAAGTGTGCCCCACGCAGTTTGAGCTTGCCCCGGTCTTCGGAACTCTCAACATTGCCGTCGACCACAACATGATCACCATGGAGGTGCTCAACACCTTGGCTGAAAAGCATGGCTTTGCCTGCCTGCTGCACGAAAAGCCGTTTGCAGGCGTTAATGGATCCGGCAAGCACAACAATTGGGGTATCGCCGGACCCGACGGAAAAAATTGGCTCAAGCCCGGCGACAACCCGCATGAAAATGCCAAGTTCATGACCATTATCGTGGCTATCATGAAAGCGGTCGATATCCATGCCGACCTGCTGCGCGCCTCCGTGGCAACCGCGGGCAACGACCACCGCCTCGGTGCCAACGAAGCCCCCCCCGCCGTCGTTTCCATCTTCCTCGGCGAACAGCTCACCGACGTGATCAACCAGATCGAAGCCGGGGGTGCCGACCACTCCAAGGATGGCGGCCACATCCACCTCGGCGTCGACCTGCTGCCCCGGCTACCGCGCGGAAACACCGACCGCAACCGCACCTCGCCGTTCGCCTTCGTTGGAAACCGCTTCGAGTTTCGCGCCGTCGGCTCCGACCAGAGCCCATCCGGCTCCAATGTCGTGCTCAACACGATCGTGGCCGAGGCGTTCGACGATATTTGTACTCAGATCGAAGCCGCCGTAGCCGAAGGCAAGGCGTTCAATACTGCGTTGCAGGATGTACTCGCCGAAGTCATCAAGCAGCATAAGCGCATCCTCTTCGATGGCGATGGCTACACCGATGACTGGCTCGAGGAAGCGGCCCGGCGCGGTCTGCCCAACCTCGTTACCACCGAGGATGCTCTTGAAGCTCTCGCCACCCCCAAGGCTAAGGATCTGTTTGCCAAGTACAACGTGCTCAGCAACGAAGAGCTGGAGTCGCGCTACACGATCTACAAGGAGGCGTATGAAACCCTCATTGCCATCGAAGCCGGAACCGCGGCCGATATCGCCTGTTCCATGATTATTCCGGCCGTAGTCACCGCCATCACCGAATATTCTATTGTTCCGGCGGTTGCGGAAATGGCTGGCGAAATGTCCAGCTTGCTCGAAAAGACCGTGGCAGGTATTGCCGCCCTTGACGCGGAAGAGGAAGCGGCCGGGCAGATCAAGGCCATGGGCGAGCTGCGTGCCTCCGTCGACGCGCTTGAAGCTCTCGTTCCGGCCGACCTCTGGCCATTGCCGAGCTACGCTGAACTGCTGCAAGTCTAACCTGAAGAAGGAAAGGTTTAAACCCTCCTTGGACTTGTGTCCGAGGAGGGCTTTTTTGTAGAGTTCCCTCATGAATATTTCCGCTTGGCTCAAGGAACAGATGATTGCGACGGAGGCCTATGATGCCGATGCCCTGCTCGCTAGCTTTCTCGGTGAGATGGAGAAGGGCCTTGCCGGGGAGGCCAGCTCTCTGGCCATGATCCCGGCCTATGTTGGTACCGACAGGAAGGTTCCTTCTGAGACCTCCGTGGCGGTTATTGATGCCGGGGGAACCAATTTGCGGATCTGCATGGCCCGCTTCGATGCCCAAGGCGAAATCCAGCTTTCGGGATTTAGTAAGCACCCCATGCCCGGCCGCGATCACGAACAAACGGCTCGTGAATTCTACGCCGTGCTCGCCGATGCACTTGAACCGTTGAAAGATGAATTTGAAAATATCGGATTTTGCTTTTCCTACCCGGCCACGATCCTACCCGACTACGATGGTCGCCTGTTGCACTGGACGAAAGAGATCAAGATTCCCGAACTGGTGGGTCAGCCTATTGGCGCAGGACTCCTTGCCGCTCTCAAAGAACGCGGCATTTTCGGAAAGAAGGTCGTCGTACTCAACGATACCGTCGCCGCCCTGTTGGCGGGCATGGCCCAAGGGCAGGCGTTCGGAGCCTCCTCCTACATTGGCTTTATTCTCGGAACCGGCACAAACACCGCCTACGTCGAGCGCAACGAAAATATTGGAAAGCTCGAGGGTTATCTCGGTACTGGCTCGCAGGTCATTAATGTAGAGTCCGGCGGTTTTGCCGTCCTCCCGCGCGGACCCGTCGATCTGCAATTGGACGAGCGCAGCGAAAATCCAGGAAACCATATTTTTGAAAAGTTGATTGCAGGCGTCTATCTGGGATCGTTGACCCTTGAGCTGCTTCAGGCATTGGCGTCGGAAGGCGCGCTTTCGAACAGCGGCGGTGCTGCCGTTTCTATCATGAAAGACCTTTCAACGATCCATATCGATAATCTGGTGGCAGGTCATGGCGGCGATATCGATGTGCTCGGTTCCGAAGCCTTCTCCAATGCCGATCGCGAAATTATGAAAATCGTATTCATGGCCATCGTCGACCGCGCCGCACGACTGACCGCCGTCAACATAGCCGCGGCTGTTATTAAGAGTGGAGAAGGGAAGAGCGCCGCCCATCCCGTTTGTATCAACATTGATGGATCCACCTACTATAAAACTCACCAGCTCGCGTCCAAGGTGCAGGCGCATCTAAAAACCCTGCTCACTGCCCGAGGCCTGCACATCCGCTGTATTCAAGTCGACGACGCTCCCGTGGTGGGCGCCGCCATTGCCGGGCTTACAACGGCGTTGTAGCCGGGCTCGTTGATCCCTGACTTTGTAGTTGGGATCGTCGATCCCGGCTACTACAGAACGGTGCGCCCGAGGGCGGGATCACCGATCCCACCTACATCATTTGTAGTGGATATGCCCGGAGAACGGCCAGTCCCCGGCCTGTTCGATCAGCCCCGCCCGAACCGGGTTTTGTTCCACATAGTTCCACTTTTCCGAATAGCTCTCGTGGGAGCGTAGGAGGTGGTCAAAGAATTCCTCCTGCCAAACCGAATCGTCCAGCCCGAGTTCACTCTTGATGCGCTTGCTGGTCCATTGCTTCCATTGCTGCATGAGCTTCGAGAGGCTCTTCGCTCTGGACGTCGGTTTGCAGAAAAAGTGAACGTGATCCGGCATAACGACATACGAGCCGATCGCCCAGCCATGGCGCTCCAATGCAGCTGCCCACTCCTCGCGCAGGATTTGATGAGCCACCGGATTGTCGAGAATCCTGCGTCGATTTTTCGTGGAGGTCGTAATAAAGTACGCTGGGTCGTTCGTGAAGATCTTCGATAGCCGTCGCAAGTGGGAATGTTCTTTTGTTGTAGCCGGGGTCGTTGACCCCGGATCTGTAACCGGGATCGTCGATCCCGTTGGCGCAGGAACGGTGCGCCCGAGGGCGGGATCGCCGATCCCACCTACAATGACAGGCCGGTCTTGCGGCTCATTACGGAAGGGTTCAATGCGCATTGGGCCGTGGCCTGCACCCATGTTTCCCGGGGATTTTAAGCACTGGTTTAGGTATGTTTTAGCGGTGGTGACGGCTTCGGGAAGTGTTTGTCCAAGGGCAATCGCTGAAGCAATCGCCGAGGAGAGAATACAGCCGGTTCCGTGCGTGGCGCGGGTGTCGATGCGGGGACTCGAAAGCCAGAGCGATTGCGTTCCGTCGGTCCAGTAGTCGCGACATTCGCCTCCTTCCGTGTGCCCACCCTTGATCAGCACGGAACCCACGCCCATTTCCAGTATCCTTTCAGCGGCCTCTTCCTCCGTCTGAAAATCAGTGCCGACAAATTTTCCAGCCTCTGGAAGATTCGGAGTTAGGATTCCAACCCTTGGAAAAATTCCATGGATCAGAATGTCGAGTGCCGCAGGATCGAGCAGGTTGGTTCCGGAAGTCGACTTGAGCACGGGGTCGCACACCACAAAGGCATTTTGCCCATCAAAGAAGTCGGCAAGAATTTGGCAAGTAGCGGCGCTACCGAGCATGCCGGTTTTTATTGCCGCAGGCGGAAGGTCGGTTTTCAGGGTTTTGAGCTGAGCACGCAACATGGCCTCGGAAACAGGTTCCGATGAGTGGACGCCAATCGTGTTTTGTGCGGTCAGTGCGGTGGTGACGGAGCACCCATGTACACCGAAGGCGTTCATGGTCTTGAGGTCGGCCTGTATCCCCGCGCCGCCACCCGAGTCGGAGCCGGCAATTGTCCAGGCGATGGGGGTGGAGGGATGTCCGAATTTTGATTTTCGAGCGTCGATTGGAGGGTCTCCGACTATTTTTTTCTAAGGGGGCACGGGCACAGCCCTTCCGAAAACCGGCAATCAAAAATTCTTCTGCCCGGTCTCTTCAGGGAAGTGATAGATCGTTTCACCCTTGTGAGCATAGCCCACCGCATGAGCAACCCGTTCGACATAAACCGGATCGGTGAGAAACCGTTGTTGTCTCTCCTTAAGATCTTTTTCCGAGGCAATGGAAACCTCAATGTGCTGTTGCAGATTGTCGCGGGTGGTTTGATAGGCCTGCATTTGTTTTACTTTTGGGGTAAAGGCCAGTACCACGCCAACCACCGCCATCAGCGCGATGGCCGACAGCACGATGCGGTTGATCAGGTTCCAATATTTTTCTGTCTGTTGCATAAGGATTGCTTAATTCGTACTATGTATTGTTGGAATATACCGACATTCGACTATTGCTCAAGCCTCAGGGAATAAAAAAAGGCGACCCATGGGCCGCCTTTTCGTGCTGTTCTCTGGGAGTCAGTAGCTATGCATCGCCGTAGCGGCAGTCGGCACCGAGCATTTCCTCGATACGAAGCAGCTGGTTGTATTTGGAGATACGGTCGGAGCGACTGAGCGAGCCGGTTTTGATCTGCCCCGCGTTCGTTGCAACCGCAATGTCCGCGATGGTGTTGTCGGAGGTCTCTCCGGAACGGTGGGAAACGACGGCGGTGAAGCCGGCCTTGTGGGCCATCTCGATCGCATCGAGCGTTTCAGTCAGTGTACCAATTTGGTTGACCTTGATGAGGATCGAGTTGGCACTGCCTTCCTTGATGCCGCGTGCAAGATATTCCACGTTGGTCACAAACAGGTCATCACCGACGAGCTGGCATTGATCGCCAATATTGTCGTTGAGGATTTTCCAGCCATCCCAGTCCTGCTCATCCATGCCGTCTTCGATGGAATCAATCGGGTACTTGCCAATGAGCTCGGCGAGGTAGTCGGACTGTTCGGTGGAGGAGCGCTTCGCGCCGTTTTCGCCTTCGAATTTTGCGTAGTTGTACACGCCGTCTTCAAAGAACTCGGAGGCCGCGCAGTCGAGGGCAATGGTGACATCCTTGCCCGGCTCGTATCCGGCGTCCTTGATCGCCTGCATGATGGAGTCGAGGGCCTCCTCGGTGCCGCCGGACAGGTTGGGGGCAAAGCCGCCTTCGTCGCCGACCGCGGTGCTTAACCCCTTGCCCTTAAGGATGGCTTTCAGTGCGTGGAATACTTCGGCACCGCAGCGCAGGCCTTCCTTGAAGGTTGGAGCGCCGATCGGACGGATCATGAATTCCTGGAATGCGATCGGGGCGTCGGAGTGCGATCCACCATTGATGATGTTCATCATCGGAACCGGAAGGGCTTTGGCGTTGGTTCCTCCGATGTAGCGGAACAACGGAAGGCCGAGATAGTCGGCGGCTGCATGGGCCGCCGCGAGGGAGACGCCGAGCATGGCGTTGGCGCCGAGCTTGGACTTGGTCTTGGTGCCATCGAGTTCGATCATCAAGTTGTCGATGCCGGCTTGGTCGATGGCATCCATTCCGATGATGGCCGGAGCGATCTGGTCGTTCACGTTGTCCACCGCTTTCTGACATCCTTTTCCGAGGTAGCGGCTGGTATCGCCGTCGCGCAGTTCGAGGGCTTCGTTCACGCCAGTGGAGGCACCGGATGGAACCGCCGCTCGACCCATTGCGCCGGATTCGAGCAGGATATCCACTTCGAGGGTGGGGTTGCCGCGTGAGTCGAGAATTTCCCGTGCCAATACATC
>JAUXGY010000159.1 GCA_030621805.1 Kiritimatiellales bacterium
TGGTCGAGTAAATCCTTGAGCTTGTGGCCGAATTGCTTTTCGGTGAGTAGGCAACCGCCGGCCGGGGCGGGGTAGTCTTTGAGGCCGAAGCTTTTGGCCAATTTTATTTGCGGGGTGCGGTTGCGGCCGGAGAAGGCGGGCAGTTTGTCGACATCGATCCAGCCTTCGCGGATGGGCTTGGTGGGTTCGATCAGCGAGGCGCAGAGGGGACGCACGAGTAGATCTTCGTATTTCGAACATTTGGCCACGATGCCGAGGCTTTGCTTGTTCTGCGACATCGGTCGCTGAGCGAGCACCTCGCCGGTGGCGATAAAGTCGAAGCCCCATTCTTCCATCAGCTCGCCTGCGCGCATCACCATATGCGTGTGGCAGTCGATGCAAGGGTTCATGGCTTTTCCGAGGCCGTGAGCTGGGCGTTGAACCTGTTCGAGGATGTCTTCGGTAAAGTCGACGATGTGGTGTTTTACCCCGAGGGCTTTGGCGGCCTGTTCTCCTTTTTCGGTGCCGAAGAAGGGGCTTCGATAGGTAATGGCTTCGACGTGGAGACCTTGTTCGAGCATGACACAAATGGCGAGCTGGCTGTCGAGCCCGCCGGAAAGCAGGGATAGGACTTTGTATTGTTTTTCCATAGTTAACTCCTCTAAAGAGGGCGGATAAAACCGTAAAGCGGTGGGGCGGTAAAGGCTAAACCGAAATAGGTTTAATGGTGATTTTCGAATGAGCATTTCAGATTTTATCGTAGTCTTGACATCAAGGGGGTGGGCGCATTAACTCTACCTTATGAGTAAAAGAGATTCCGAAAGATGGGTGGCCACACGACAGGATTTCCTAAAAGCCTCGGGGCTGGCGCTTGTCGGACTTTCCTCTGCCGGAGCACCGTCCGCCTTTGCGATTGAAACGGGGGGAAAGGCCAAACTGCGTTTCGGGATCGTGACGGATACGCATTACTGCGAAAAGCCCACCGCGGGGGCGCGCCACTATGGGGAATCCCTCGATAAGATGGCCGAGTGCGTTGCGCTGATGAACGACCAGAAGGTTGACTTTCTGATCGAGCTCGGTGATCTCAAGGACGAGGGGCACCCGGCGACCGAGGAGAGCACCTTGGAATACCTCCAGCGTATCGAGGCCGTTTTTGGAAAGTTTAAGGGCCCTCGCTACCATGTGCTGGGCAATCACGATGTGGATAGCATTTCGAAAGAGCAGTTTCTCGATCAGGTCGAAAACACAGGGATTGGCAAGGAACGCAGCTATTATTCTTTTGAATCAAAAGGCGTTCATTTCGTGGTGCTCGACGCCGACTACACTACTAACGGAACCGACTATGACCATGGAAACTTTAATTGGAGGGACACCAACATTCCGGACCACGAACTCAAATGGCTCAAGAAAGTTCTGGCGGCCGCATCCGGCCCGGTGGTTGTGTTTGTTCACCAGCAGCTCGATGCGACGGACGAGTATCACTTCGTCAAGAACGGGGCAGCAGTTCGTCAGATTTTGGAGAAGAGTGAAAAGGTGCTGGCGGTTTTCCAAGGACACAACCACGGTGGCGCCTATTCCCATATCGAGGGCATTCATTACTATACGTTGAAAGCTCTCGTTGAGGGGACTGGTGCCGAAAATAATTCATACGCCATCGTCGAAGTGCAGGACAACCGCGACCTCGTTGTGACCGGCTATCGCAAGGCGGTTGGAAAGACCATGGCGGGTTAGATGATGCCTTCGCGGCCGAGCTCGCGGAAAATTCGATCCACCTCGGCGTGAGCGGCTTCGATAAACTCTTCGTAGTCGGCGGTGTTCTGGCCGGTGGGGTCGGGAATATCGCGAATGTCTTCGGGTTCTCCGCTCCAGAGGTATTCCATCATGCGGAAGATTTTTTCTGCGGCTTTTGGGAACCGTTCGAGGAGGTTGTCCTTCTGCCACTGCTCCATCACCAGAATCACATCGGCCTCTTTGACAAGTTTGCGGCTCATGGGGTCGGAGCCGTGGCCCCGCAGGCTGAAGCCGTTAAGCTTGGCCACATGTTTGACCACCTGACTGGCCGATCCCCCGGTGCGGGCCTTCACGCCCGCAGAGAGAATGCGAATCTTTTTGCGGGCGTAGGGCATGTGCTCCCGCAGGTAGTAGTCCATATAGCCATGCAGATAGGCGCTACGCGTTATGTTCGCCTTGCAGACCACGACGATCGTGAATTTCTTATTGAATAAGCCCATGGCACCGGAACTTATTTGATTCGGAGGGCTGTGGCAATATTTACTAAAGTCTAGGTTCTTCGTAGAATTTTGTGGTCGTTCATCAAGGATAGGTGTAGTGCCGCTTCACCTGACCAACGGGAAGGAAAGCGGCTCGGCAGCTCGGACCCGCCCCGCAACCTCTTCCAATGGAATCGTTTTCCACCCTTCCGGGCGGTGAAACGATACTACACCTTTCAGTAACAAGCTCTCTCCTGCTATCTCTCAAAATACGGTTTCCCCATAAAAAACCCAGAAGAGCCAAAGTCTAAGGCATAATTCGCTTTGCGATATTCGGAAAATCGACTTAACTCCCCTCTGTGCAAAACACACCACAGGTGAAGATAGGGCTGCTTAATGACCTCCATTATGATGGCGGTGTTGAGGCGCTGAACCGGCTTTATGAAGCGGTGGCGACGCTCAATCGTAGCGGGGCTGAATTGTTGGTGGTGATGGGCGACCTGATCGATGCCGACAACGAGCTGACAGCAGCGCGGTTACTGCGCGAGGTTTCTGCGCTCTGCAACTCGTTCAACGGAACGGTTTACTACATGCCCGGAAACCACGATCTTGACCACCTTTCCAAAGCACAGTTTCATGATGCACTAGGCTTCGAAGGTAAGAGCTCCACGATTAGTTTTATGCACGACGGAATCAACGTGATGGCTCTGGACGGAAACTTTTCGCCCAACGGAACGGAATACGATCGCGGAAATTTTGACTGGCAGGATTCGTTTGTGCCTCCCGCGCAGCTCGATTGGCTGAGGGAGCAACTCGCCGCCGCCACGGATCCGGTGGTGGTGCTCTCGCACCAGCGGGTCGACATTGCCTGCATGCACTCTGTTCGGAACTACGAGGCGGTACTCGAAGTGATTCGCAAATCGGGAAAAGTTTTGGCTGTTTTCCAAGGGCATCAGCATGCCGACGACCTGCGGAAAATTGACGGCACCACCTACTACACCCTGAGTGCCCACAAAGATGGTGCCGGGCCTGCTGTGATGCATGTTGGCGCAACGTCCGCCCTCCTCATGCGCGATGTCCATAGCTTGGAGCCCGTCTAGGCTCATGAAGCGTATCGTCCAGTTTGTTACCACCGCCCTGACGCTGACCGTGCTTGCCTTGGTCGGCGGCACGCTCTTCTACGGTACGAAGACCGTTCACGATCTACTCGGTGATAACCAGAAACTCAAAGCCGCCATCAGCACATTGACGCACGAAGACCAGATCGGCTTTGCCAAGGTTCTTCGTCAGGAGCTGCGAGATGGCCAGCTCTACACCACCATCAAATTCGTCGAGACCGCCCGCGGCGACATGCTCTCCACCGTGCTGGAAAAGGAATATGAGATCCGCGGCGATGTGGTCCATTTCGACACCCTCGTCGTGACCTTCTCCGACCAGGCCGTCATGGATGGCAAGGCGCGCTCGCTTTATCTTTGGCGGCGGGTTTATGGCGAGCACATGAGCCCCAAGGAGGGGTACGACATTGAAACGCCCGGCACCCATCCCGAGCGTTACGCCGGACTCCTTCGCGATCTCAAACTACCCGAGCAGCAACTATTCTGGGAAGCCATCTGGGATCTGGGCAACGATCCCGAAGCCCTTCGGCAGCACGGCATCAGTGCGATCTACGGTAACGCGGTCTACAAGCGCCTGCGCCCCGGCCTCATCTATGTCTTCAAGATCGGTGCCGACGGCCACGTCTATCCCGAAACCGTGCTGGATCTATAGGATCCGCAAGGCAACGCCATCTTCTGAAAATACTATATTCCTGAAAACATAGTTGCTCCAATCATAAGCGCACCTTTGGTAGCTTACTTTCAAAATTCGATCATGTTTACACCGCCTTTTTTACAGAATAATTATGGACAAAATGATTCTCAGGTCGGTATCTCGGAAATTATTCTGTCCATAATTATTCTGTATAGATTCTTTTTTCTTTGATTCCGGCTTTGCCTAGTTGGAAATGATCGTCTCTCTATAGGGGAACCCCGATATCCCATCAGGGTTTCCCCTATGCGCTCTTGCGGGAATCCCCAATAGGACTCTCAGGGTTCCATCCATAAACCTTTCAGCACCCCCCCGTCTTGCCGATTTTCTAGGTTTGCGCGAGATTACATCCATGCCAAGGAATTCACATGCGCTGATAAGAATTAAAGGGATTTGGATTTAGAATCATAAATAAAGAATTTTATGGATCTCATATAATATAGGCACGAAAGTTGCTACGAACGGTGGCGAACTAACAAAAGGAGAAAGTTCATGAAGAAGAAGTCGAAAGTCTATAGTCGTATAACGTGCCTGTTACTGGGGATATTTGGGTTAATCTTAGCCGCTCCGCTCGCTGTTTTCGCGCAGGATGCCGAAACCGCAGCACCGGATAAAGGGGCCTTGATCCTGGATGCCAACGAAGAAATACAAGTCGAAAACGTCACGATCAACGTGAAGAATGCGAATATTACGGAGGTATTGAGCGCCTATTCGATACAGACCAAACAGAGCCTCGTGATCGGACCCGATGTGGTCTCGGACAATGTGAATGTGCGGTTGACCAATGTTCCGTGGAAGGATGCTTTGGATGTAATCCTCAAGCCCTACGGTTTTGGATATCGGATGGTGGGCGACACCATCGTGATCAGCCGTCTGGAAAACATTGTACAGGTGGAGGGTATTGAACCGCTCGCCTCTAAGGTATTCAAGTTGAAGTATCTCGATGCCTACGACATTAAGGAAGTTTGCGAAGCGCAGCTGACTGCTCGCGGTAAATTTACCATCATGAGCAATAAAGGGCTCCCCGGTTGGGAATTTGGTGGCGGATCGTCCTCCAGTAGAAGTTCAAGCCGTGCGGTCTCGAACATTGGAGCGGCGCAGCGGGAAAAAGCGGATCCGATCGAAAAAAGCAAAACCCTCATTATCACCGATGTGCCGTCTTCTTTGACCGCGATCGGAACCATCATTGAAGAACTCGATCAGATGCCTACTCAGGTATTGATCGAGGCCAAGTTTATTGAAATCGA
>JAUXGY010000302.1 GCA_030621805.1 Kiritimatiellales bacterium
ATCCAATAGACCAAGGCCGAAACCGCAATTTCACGTTCTTCCAATGTTTGAGCGAGGTCGATACGCTTCAGGCCATATTCGAGGCTTTCCTCCTTTTTATCCCGCGATCCTGCCGCATCGAAAAAGGCCGTGGCGAAACGGAAGTTCCCGTCAAAATCATCCTTCCGGTTTTCGAGCAGCGAGTAGGCTCCATTCGCATCGCGGGTTGCCTGCAACGACGAGGCCAGCCGCAGCAGCGTATCCAGATCGCACGTCTCCCCCAGCATCTCGTAATGCTTCCAGGCCAGTGCCGTGTGCCCCATGGATCCGAGGTGGCGGGCAATGGATTCGCGACCCTCCAGCGATTTTGGGTAGGCATTCAGCAAATCCAGATAGATGGAGGTTGCCTCGTTGTCCAACCCATAGCGCGCCAACGTCCGGGCCGCCTGCAGATAGTCCGGCACCTCCTTGTTCGAGTGCTCAACAAATGCCCGCACCCATTCCGCCGCTTTTTCGTCTTCCTCCGCCTGATGATGCACCGCGGCCAACCGCATACGTAACGCGTTGTCATCCGGATAGCGTTTCAGAAACTCCTCCAGCAACCCCATGGCCTCCCCCGTTCGCCCCTGATCGAGCAGCATCCCGACATACCACTCCTTCACCTCCCGGCGATCCGGCATCAGCCGCACTAGTTCGCGGGCGGTTTTTAACGCTTTTTCATCTTCTCCGTAGGCTACAAGCGCATCTGCATGCGCCCGCAAAAGCGTGGGATCACCCGCGTTTTCTTCCAGCATGCTTGCATACAAATCGCACAAGCCCGCCATATCGTCAGCACCCCGGAACAGTTGCTCGATCCGGGCCAGCACATCGCGCTGAAGCCACGACCCCTGCCCCGTCAAAACAAACGCCTCACAAAGCCCGTCCACCGCATCGGCACGGCGATCCAGCCGCACCAAGACCGCTGCGCGCCGCATCCGCAGCATCACCTTTCGGAACTTATCGCCCGACGTTTCCAGCAAACGATCACAAAGCTCCAACGCCTCCTCGTAGAGGCCCTCCGTCAACTGGAGTTCGATCAACTCCTCCGCCACATCCGGATCCATTCCCGAAGCTTCCATAAGCCGCTTCCAAGCCGCCACTCCCTCGTCGCGCTTTCCACGGCGCAACTGTGTCCGCCCCAGCAGCGTCAGCGCCTTGAGCTCCATCTTTTCCGCAGGCTTCAGCGCCAGCAGTTTTTCCAGCCCCTCCGATGCCTCGGCATACAACCCGCGCTCCGCATCCGCCGACGCTTTGTAGTAGAGTACCTCCATCCAGTCCGGACGGGTATCAAGCAACCCGGCATACAACTCTGCCGCAATGATAAGCTCGCGCCGCATTTCGTGATAGAAGGCCCGCAACAAAACCGCCTCATCCGAGTCGTTTCTTTTCAGGAAGGTTTCCAGATCAGAGAGGTCATGCTGCTCCATCCAGCTATTATAGAAACGTTCAAAAAGATAGCCCGGACGCGGGCGCTTCAGCAAAATACCGTAGTATTCCGCCGCCTTGCCCTCCGGTTGCGGCATCTCCGCTTCCTTCCCCGGTTCCGCGAATAAAGAAAGTGCAACAAACAGAACCCCCATCCCCAAACGTTTCATAATAAACACCCTCTTTATAAACAGATAAGATAAAGTATTAAAAGTAGACGAACAATAAAAGCCCATTCGCGACAAGAACGACACCAGTGTCTTCATGGCGAATCAGGCGTTTTTATACCGTTTTAATTTGGGAACCGTCTGCGGTATCAATTTAATCGGCAATATTTCGGCACAAAAAAAGCCCCTAACTCATTTAAGAATAGGGGGCTTAAAAATGGAGCCAGCGGTCAGAGTCGAACTGACGACCAACGGATTACAAATCCCCTATATTGTATTTTGTAATAGTGTTCTAATTGAGCTACTTACAGAAGTCTATAAATAATTGATGCAACTCTAATGCAACCCTCTCTTGCTTCAGGTCGGACTTTTGCTATGGTCAGTTGCATAAAAGGGAGCGACGTTATGAGCAAGGACAAGCGCACCATCAAGGAAGACGGATACGAAATCCATTCCGGCTACAGAATCCGTTTACTCAGCACCAAAGTCGGGAAACGATATCAGGTCGACCTGGGTCGCTCAACCGGTAAGCACGTCCGCCTGGCGTTTCCCACATTGCAACAGGCACGAAACTGCGCGTTCGAGAAAAGTAACGCGGCAAAAAACCACGGAGTAAAGATCCTGGCCTTTTCCAACAAACAACGGAACGATGCAGTCGCAGCCCTAAAGGTACTGGAACCGTTTGGCATCAACCTCAGGCATGCCGCCGACTTCTATGCCAAGCACAACCAAAACGTCGATCACACCAATGGCACCGGCCAGTTGCTGGACCAGTATTTTACGCACCAAAAACAGCGATACGACGATGATGAGATCAGGGAACGTTCATATAATGAATACAAGGTCCGGCTGTCGAAATTCCAAACCTCCATGGGACACCTACCCATCGATACCATAGAGGCGGCAGACGTTGATGAATGGCTCGACAAACAAAAGTTCAAAGCGACCAGCCGAGACAACCATCGGCGTTACCTAGGAGGATTCTTTAACTGGTGCATTGTCCAAAACAAAATCATCGCTAATCCAGTACAACGAACCCGCAAGAACAAGAAAGCCAGTCACACCCCTGAAATCTACAACGCCAAAGACGTCGCCACTATCATGAACGCCTGCGACAGCTTCACAAGGGACACTGCCACATTTGCAGACGGTAAGAAACGCCCCGTCAGGAAAGTTAAAGTAGACGGCAACTATGTGACCCCTAAAAGGAGCACGCTGATCCCCTACATGACACTGGCCTTCTTCGCCGGTATCCGCCCCAACGAGATCACCCGACTGAAGTGGAAGGACCTCGACCTCAAGCTCAGGGAAATCCATGTAAACGCCGAGGTATCCAAAACCTCAATGGCCCGCATCGTTCACATATCAGCCAATCTGGGGAAATGGCTGGCTCAGCACAAGGGTGACAACAACGCGTTGGTCTTCCCATATTCCGAATCAGTGCTCCACAGCTGGCGACGGGCTATATTCAAGGATCTAGACGTGAAGTACATTCAGGATGGCGCCCGCCACACCTTCGCCACCTACTATCTTGCCCTCAATACTATGGACGACACTATCCAGGAACTCGGCCACACCGATACCAAGATGCT